>DATACQ010000801.1:0-10430 GCA_036258955.1 Binatia bacterium | reverse complement strand
TTCGACCGAGCGCCGGTCCGCGGATCGAACTTTGTTCTCCCAGTCACGCTTGAGACTGGGAACGGCTTCCTCGCAGCGGCGGCGAACCTCGGCAATGTCGGCACATTGCGTATAATTGCCGAGCTCGGCCAAAAGACTCTCACGTAAATCGTCGTAGCCAGGCAAGATGAGAGCACGCTCCCAGCTCTGGCGGTATTCAGCGAGGGCGTGGTCGTATTCGCGGGTATACTCTTCACGCGAGCGCTCGTGGCGCTCCACTGTGTGCCAAAAAACCTTTAGGTGCTCGGGTAGTAACTTCTCCATCGCTCCTCCTGCTCGCGGGGCCGTATTCATCCGCGTGCTCGGTGAAATGCCGAACTTAATAAGTGCCCTCGTTGGATACCGGCGGCTCGCCACGATGTTAACGTTTGGCAAACGAACGCAGCCCGATCCCCCTGGCCGTTAGCGCCGCTCGCGCCCGGATATCACACAACACCTTCAGCTCCTCCAGACGCTCCTGACGATACATCGTGTCGAGGTCGCACTGCGCCGCTGGATGACATCCCAGCTCTGTCGAACCCGCTGGCAAAGTGTCCAGGATCTTAATCAGACCATCGATGCTGATCGCGTCCGGTAGGGGAGTACCGTCGACCGTTTGCCCATAGAAGTTGCCGCAGAAGGCAATCTCCGGCGAGCAATGGCGGAGCGGAAGATCGAGCCGCTGAGCGATCTCTGTGAGAATAGCACAGACCGGTTCCCGCAGATGTACGTTCTGGTGGGAGTCGAGATGACTGGGAGCATGGCCCACCAGGCGTTCGAACGCGCCGAGTTGGCGGAAAACTTCATCTCGCACAGCGCTCTCACTCTGTAACGGGACCACGGTATAGAGAGGGACCCATTCTCCGGCACGGAAAACCTGTTCACCGAGATCGACATGCAACCCAACGCTTAGGCCTGGATGCGTTCGGGCATAAGCGGCCGCCTCAGCGGCAGCCGGCCAGCGCACCATGAGACTGGCACTCGTGACGATGCCCTCGCGATATGCCGTGATGATGCCACGATTGATGCCGGCGCTTTGGCCAAAATCATCCGCGTTGACGATCAGATATTTCGCGAGATCCGTTGACCCGGCATGCACGTGATTGTAAGACTCTGCGCGCACAGATTGCCCTCCTTTACACCCCTGCTTCGATCATCACTTGCCGCAGCAGCTTCTCGGCGTTGAAATACCCCGACGCGATTTCCTTCGCAGCTTTGGAATGTCTCGCGTAGTCACTGTTAATGGCGTCAATGGCAGGAGGGATATCCTCCAGCTTCTCAAACGCACACAATCCGAGCCCGGTGGGAATGGACTTGCTGAAACCCGTCTCCTGGGTCACCACCGGCTTGCCGGCGGCGAGATAGCAGGCGCTGCGTTCGCTAAACCAACCGCTGCGCAGGCGCACGTTCATATCCTTGGCGACGGTGAGCTCGCCCCGCGAGCCCCAAATATAGTTGCGGTAGCTCTCCAAAGTCTCAGAAACCTGATAGGCGTCTTCGACACGCCAGCCATATCCTTCGAGCATCCGGACCGCGTCCGGTTCATCGATAGCCAAGGCCAGGGAAAACTCCTGAGCCGTGCGGCGTGGCAACTCGAGGATCTTCAAGAACTCACGGTGCTTACTCCAGGAATAGCGGTCGCCGTTGTATTCCAGGTCTTTGACCGACTGATCCCAATGGCCAATCGTTGTAAAGTACCGGGCCGCCGGATTACAGGGGGAATCCCAATACTCCAGGATCACCGGCGCCCGGGTCGGCTTATAGGTAAAGGGTTTCACCGGCACTCCGCAGTCCGGCTCACCGTAATTGAATCCCCACGTGAACAGGGCGGTATGTGCGCCGACCAGGTCAATATATCTTTGTTCACCGTTCGCGATGCGAAGCTGATGCACCACTGGGTCAGTTTCAAGATAGATCCGGATCGGACATCTCATGTGTTCGTCGCGCAGGATCGTCCCGCCGAAAAGATTGATGATCGCGTCGGCGCGGGCATAAAGGTCCTTCACCTGCAGCTCCGATAAGCCGTAACAGCGGTTGTCGCTGTGCGCGGCGACATAGGCCCACTTACCCTCGAAACCAAAACGGTTCAGCAAAGTACCGATGTAGGTCACCGGAAACGTGCAATCATCGCTTATGGCATTAAAAGGCCAAACGGCAGTCGCCTCTACATAGTAGACATCGTACCCCAGGCGACGTAGCCCAATGAGATGCTGGAGGGTGTTCCAGGCCACACCGGTGCCGGCGACGGGCAGACAGCCCATGATCCCCAACACGACCAAGACCTTCGACTTGCCCACGTGCATGTGGTTCTCTCTTCCACGCTCCGCTTAACTTATCGGCTCTCGCCGGCACACTGCGGGGGACCGCAGGCGCCGGCGCGTTTCAAGCTCAGCCGCACATTGATCATCTATTTAGAGGCCGGCGTCACGTAAGAGCTTGTCGAGCACCTTCTCGGCTGCAAAGTGCTCGCGGGCGATCTCGCGCGCCGCTTCGGAATGTAGGGAGTAATTGCGTCGAATCTCCTCAACTCCCTCCATCGCCTGCTCGACTGTGGTAAAGCTCAAGACGCCTCTTCCGACGGGCAGATGGTCGCCAAAACCCGTGTCCTGCACCAACACCGGCTTGCCGGCGGCGAGATAGGAGGCACTGCGGTCACTGAACCAACCGCTGCGTGACTTTGCGTAGGCCGGCTTGGCGACGCTGAATTCTGCTCGCGCGCTTTGGACGTAGTGCCGGTACGAAGGGAAATCGCCGGCGGCTTGGTGCGCCTCGACGAGACGCCAGCCCTTCTCCGTCAGTAATTGTCGGTCCTCGGTGTCCGCCACAGGTGAGAGGTTTAGCGCCAGCTCAAACTTTTCCCCAGTCAGATTAGGTAGGTCTACGAAGCTCAGGAATTCGGTGCGCTTGGAGCCATCGTACGTTTCGCCGTTGTGATCAACGGGTGGATACCCCCACCACTGGCTCACCGTTGAAAAACTCGTCTCGGCATTGCCGTCGCGCTTGTACCAGAGGTCGAGGTCCACGGGCGGCCAGAAAGAGCGCCACTCAACGCCTGCCGACGGCACAGAGCACGTAGCGCGCCCGATGTTTTGTCCGACGGTAAAGAATACATCATGGGGCAGCTGGATTGCCTTTTGGTGCATCGCCAGCTGCATGAACACCGGATCCAAATCGAGAAATGCCGCACGGCGGACGTTCGCCAAAAGATCGGGCGGGCGTATGCTGTAACATAGATCCAAGAGAATATCAGCCTCCCGGCAAAAACTCCGAAATTGGTCCTGCGAAAAGCCGTGCCACTCACGTTCTGGCCAGGCTTCAGGCCATCGCGCGCGTGGGAAGTAGATCAAGCAGAAATCGTCCTCTAGGCCAAAATCCGCGAGCCGCTTCGCAAAGGTGCGGATGTGATCCCGATCCGCTTCTCCTTCCGGCCAGAGCAATTCAAGCCAGCAGATCTGGCACCCCAGCCGACGTAGACCCAAAAGGTACTGCACGACAACCGAGAAGACTCCCCCGCCTTCAGGATATTGAGCCACAAAGCCGCTACCAACGATGACCTTTGCCATTCTTATCCTTGCCGTGATCGCTCGCAAGCCACGCTGCCAAACAACATTTAGGGCGTTCGCATGATACGACTACGCAGGCTGCGCTTCGAAAGAGCGGTCAGTTGCCAACGTTCACAGCGTCGTCAATGAGGCGCGCAAGCACCTTGGTCGCGTCGAAATACTCTGCCGCGAGCTCGCGAGCGGCCTTGGCATGCCGCGCATAACTCCCTTCGATATCCTTGATCGACGCCACCGCCTCCTCGACGGTTCTGAACGACAGGAGACCTTCCCCTACCGGGAGCACATCACCGAAACCAGTATCCTGAACTGCCACGGGCCTACCCGCGGCCAAATAGCACGCTGACCGACAACTGAACCAGCCACACCGCCCGACCACGTACCCATTCTTCGCGACGCTCCACTCGGCTTTGGATGACTCGATGTAGTTGCGATAGCTGTCGAGATCAGGGCAGACCTCCGCCGGATCGACTACGCGCCATCCCTTGTGAGCCAGCAGTTGGCGTGGAGTGCGGCGCGTTTTCCCTGCATTGACGGCGATCTCCAGCGCCGTCGGGACGATCAGGCTCGGCAGTTCCTGGAAACGCATGAACTCCAAATCTTTTTGCCCATAGCTTCGATTGCCGTAAACCACAGGTTTGTAACTCGTCCAGTTCATTACCGTAGTGAAAACTTCCCGAAAGGGTTTCTCGGGACGCCACTCCGACATCACGATCGGTTGCCGTGTTGGGCGCCACTTATGCCCGGTCTCCGGCGCCTCGGCCGGCAGACATTCTCCGAAGCTGAACTGAACATCATGGATATCGATCCATTTGCGAAAATCGAGCTGGCCGCGCGCCAGCTTCACTTGAGTAAAGACTGGGTCCGAGTCGATGTACGCCAGGCGGCTGACCGCACGATACTCTTCTGGCCGCTCTAGAGTCCCAGAAACATTGATCAGCAAGTCGGCCGAGCGGATCACCTCTTGTCGTTTCCAATCCGGAAGGCCAAACCACTGCGACTGCCATGGAAAGCGATACGCCCACTGCTCAGAGAGCCCGTACCGCGACATGATGCGGGCGAGATATTGCACATTGAAGTCACACTCTTTTCCCAGGCCGCCTTCTTGGGGGTTATAAGGCCATTGCCCCGTATCTTCGAGATAATACACATCGTGACCCAGCTGCTTGAGGCCGAGAACATACTGAAAGTAGTCCCAAGTCACGCCGCCTAGTGGATACTGAGCGATGAGCCCGGTCACAATGATGCGCAGGTTTGATCTCACGCGTGCATCCCGTTGAGGACGGGAGTCGGTCTCATGCCGCTATGGGTCCTCGCCCAGCCGGGCCGCATAGCGCCTCAAGATTTCTTCCTTGTCAAAACCCGGCGGGTTTTGTGGTTTCTTGCGCGCAATAATCCGCATGCTGCTCTGGCGCCATCCACTATGAGGCAGCTCGTCGCCCGCAGAACTAATGATCTCGAAATGCTCCTGCAGGAGGAGGGCTTCGAGGCTTTCGGCTGAGAACACCGTGGGTTCGTCGGGGGTCGGTTCACCGCCGAGATCAACGCTTAAAAACAACGCGCCATCGTTGGTTAGAATCCGTCTCATCTCTTTCAGCGCCCCTGCGGGACAATGCATATGGTCGAGAGCATTCCGACATATCACCAGGTCGGCAAAATCAGAGAGTAACGGAAGCTCCTCCGAGTCTATGGACAAATAAATAGTCGGACTACCGGCCTCGTCGCGCATTAACAACCCCAGCTGTTGGTAAACATAAAGAAGCGGGTCAATCGCGATTTTGACTCGAGAAGGAAATGTCGTCAGGTCGCCGCTACAGCCGCAGCCGATGCTGACGACTGTCTTGTCCTCTAACCAGGTCGGCTCTTGCTTTAGGTAGTTAGCAACCTCTTCGAGCAACAGCCGGGAGTACTCGCGGCGCTCGGCAGCATAGGAGCCGCCAAACTCATTACGGCCGTGCTTTTCGTGGTAGAGAAACCAGCCAATTTCGTCGAGATATCGCGGATCTGTAAGGTCCGGTATGAAGGGCATGCTTTGCGTCCTATTTTACCAGGCGGAATTTCGGCTCTTCTTCATGAAGCGCAAACTGAGTGCGATAGAGCGATGCAAACGGCCCATGGCGCCACAGTAGCTCACTGAATGTGCCCTGCTCGACGATCTGACCTCCGCGCACGACCACAATCAGATCGGCTTGGCGGACGGTGGAGAGACGGTGGGCGATAATGAATGTGGTCCGGCCCGTCATCAGATTCTCAAGCGCATCCATGATAAGTGCTTCGGTTTCCGAATCCACCGAAGAGGTAGGTTCGTCAAGAATGAGGATGGGAGCATTGAGCAAGATTCCACGTGCGATAGTGAGACGCAATTTCTGCCCCTCCGACAAAGTAGCGCCCTGCTCGCCGACCTGCGTCTCGTATTTTTCCGGAAGTTCTACGATAAAGTCGTGGACCTGCGCCACTTTGGCAGCGGCGATGACTTCTTCCAGAGAAGCTTCCGGCCGGCCGTAGGCGATATTTTCCCGAATCGTGAGAGGAAACAGCACCGGCGGTTGCAGGACCATTGCGATTTGCCGGCGCAACGATTTCAGTTGATACTCGCGGATATCGACACCGCCGATCGTGATCTGGCCCGACTGCGGATCGTAGAACCGCGGCAGAAGACTGACCAATGTCGATTTTCCCGCGCCGGTCGGACCGACAATCGCGACTTTCTGTCCCGGTGCGACGCGCAAGCTGATATTCTTTAGAACCGCTTGTGACGAGTCATAGCCAAACGAAACCTGTTCGAAGGAGATCTCAGCTTTCGCGCTTTCGTTTCCAAGCATCCTATGCCCGTCGGGGATCACCTGCTCAGACTCAAGAATGTCGAAAGCCCTGCGAACTCCCACTTTGGCGCTCTGAACTATTCCGTAAGTCTCAAAAATGCTGTTGAGCGGTGCGTATAGAGATGCAAGATAAGATGTAAACACGACCATCTCGCCCACTGAGAGTCCGCCGGCTAACACGTGTCGGGTGCCGAACCATAAGACCGCGGCCGTCCCGGCGGCAATCGTGACGTTCACCACGGCAGAATAAAAGTTTTGCAGATTGTACAGGCGCAGATCCGCTGCCAGACTTTCTGTGCTGGCTTTCACAAAACGGCGTTCCTCATCCTCTTCTTTCGTAAAAGCCTGAATGACATGCATTCCCGACAGCGTTCTCTGCACCAGAGAATAGACGAGGCTCTCTTTATGGCGCGCCTGGGCGGCCGCAGAAGACATCTTGTTGTTCATCGAGCCGATGGCGGCGAACAGCGCCGGGCACACGATTAGAGCCAGTAACGTGAGATAAGGATCAAGCCAAAGCATGACCAGAAACATGCCGATCAGAAGGACGGAAGCCGAAAGGATGGCAAAAAATCCGTTCATTGTGAGCGCTTGGATGCCCAACGTGTCGGCGGTAATCCGGTACATCAGGTCGCCGACCTGATGTCTCGTATGGAAAGAGAGCGACAGGCGTTGAACCCGGCTGTACAGATCACGCCGCAGGTCGTTAACCATCCCCTGCCCGATGCGTATGGTTGTGTAGTCGTTCAGCACGCGCAGCGCTCCCACAACGAGGTAAACAAGGACGAGACCGGTGCAAGCCACAACCAGAAGGGTGTCTGCAGACCAATCGAGGTGAAATCCAAGTGGCAGCGGATTTTCGCTGAGAATGTTATCAATAATAATTTTCAGCGGCCACGGCTTGAGGAGCTCCAGAGCGCTAATGAGAAAAACCTGGCCGAGCGCTAGAGTGAAAGGTAGCCAATAAGGTTTCGAATAAGAACGGACGGTGTGCCTCATGAGGGTTTTGTTTACGACATCTCCTGTGATGATTTCTCAACCGGCACGAACTCTAGTTTGTGCGCCAACGATTCCATCACGTGGTAGAGGATACGCCCGAGCCGATACTGCTGGTGCAAAATGGCGCATCCGTGAATGATACCCACGAGGCCTGCGGCTAAAGCCACAGGCGCCAGGCCTAGCGATGCCGCGAGCGCGGTTGCGACAATATAAAAACCCAAGCACGCGGCCGCGACTCGCGACATTCTGAGCGCGCAGCGCACTCTCAACAGCCGCTTTGAGCCGCCGTGATTCTCCACCGCGGTCTTGACTTGGGCTTTGGCCCACGGGCCCTGGCATATTTCCAAATCCCACTGGCTCCACCCTTGATCCATAGCGATCAAGTATTTGCGCGGTAGAAGAAAGTCCATGACTCCGTGCAGCAAGCTCTCCTTCTCCTGCGCCTCCTCATTCCAGTACGAAAGGTAAAAAGCCCCCTCGCGCCAGCGGATGCAAGGTGTCTGGGTGGGTCCGTTGAGGTCCACAGGAGTGACCTCCCGAAACCTGCGCAGGCGCCAGCGGTAACGCTCGAGCGTGCGCACCAGCGGCCCTACATAGATGAGAAACGTTATCAGCAGAGTCGCGCGCCATCCGGCGAATGGCGGCGCCACCCGGGCCTTGAGAGCGCTTGCCAGGCAGCGGGCAACCGTCAGGCAAACCGGCGCGATGCCCAGCCAAAACGGTCCGCCGAATAAAACCGCGAAAGCCGCCAACATTAGCGCCACGACGTTCCATTCTAAAGTTAGCGGCAAACATGAGATGACCGAAGGCGGCGGCTGGTAGAGCGTCTGAAACAAGCCGCGGCCAAACACACCGGAGTAAATGCGCGGCTGGCGGCTCGCGAGAAACGAGGACAGATCGCCATAAATTCTTCCGAACCAGCGCGATTGACCGAGCACGTTGAAGCGAGTCGGGTGTTTAAAGAACAAGAGAGTCTCGGCCTTGCCGTAGCCGCGCTGCTGTTTCAAGTAGTCGCGGACCGTATTGCGGCGATAGTGCCACACGACCGCCGCCGGGCTGAAGCCGATCTTGTATCCTTTGTTCTGCAGACGCCAGCAAAGGTCGACGTCGTCTCCCGCGGCGCGAAAGATTGGATCAAAACCGGCGATCGCTTCGAGCGCTTCGCGGCGGAAAGCCATGTTGCATCCCGGAATGTGTTCAGCGACTTCATCATCCAACAACACGTGCGCCGGCGCTCCGGGAGAAAGGGCAACGCAGGTCGCAGTCATGGAGTCGTCAGCCGGGGACAGGTTCGGGCCGCCGACCGCGGCGAATTCCGACGACTGAAAACGCGCTACCAGGTACGTAAGCCAATCCGCATCCGCCGTGCAGTCGGAGTCGGTAAAGGCGATGATTTCGCCGGTGGACGCGCGCATGCCCACGTTGCGCGCTTCGCTGAGCCCTTTGTTCTCCTGATTGATGAGACGAATGTAAGAATACTTCTCGGCGATCGTCCGGCTTGCATCGGTGGAGCCGTCGTTGACGACGATGACTTCGTAATTCGGATAGTTGAGAGTCTCCAGAGAAGCGAGACACGGGTCAAGCGTGCGCTCGCCATTGTAAACACAAACAACGACGGAAACTTTCGGGTAGCTGTTGAGGGGTGGCGGGAGCGCTTCGTCGTAACAGTCCTTTACCGTCCAATAGGACGGTTTCTGACGCCGGTTGCGATCCACCAACCCAAACGCCCAGTCCTCGACTTGAAATCCTTCAGCGCCGGAGTAGGCGTGCCAATCATCGGTCCAGGAGAATATAACGGTACCCGCAGCACCGCTCTCGAAGCTGGCGCGCAGTTGCCAGTTAAGAGCTTTGGCTTGGAAGCCCAGCCCTTGCCCTTTGGAATCGATTCCGATTTCCGTCAACACTAGCGGGCGATCGCCGGCGAGGTTGTGCAGGTGGGACAGGTAGCGGCGAAAGTCTTCTTCACGATGCAGATACACGTTAAAGGCGAGAAAATCTGCGAAATCAATTTCGAGGTATTCTGTGGAAGGAAAGTTCGCGTAGCTTACAAACCGATCGGAATCGACTGTTTTGGCGCACTCGAACAAGCTGGCGAGAAACACGCGGATTCGCTCGGCGCCGTGCCAGCGCACGATCTCCGGAGAAATTTCGTTGCCGACGAGATAGGCGAACGTCGCCGGGTGACGTTTGCAGGCAGCGACGCTTTCCGCGATCGTTTTGCGGACCTCTTTCTGCGTTCGGCTCGAGTCTAGGAACGAGATATGCTGAGCCCAAGGAATACCGATGATCACGCGAAGGTCAAAAGCTGCCGCTTTCTCCAGCAGCCAATCAGGCGGCGGCGTAAAGGTGCGCACGCAGTTGGCTCCGAGCTCCGTCATCAGGGCGAAATCCAAATCTACCTTTGCAGGTTCGGGAAAGGGAACCCCTTGGCGCGAAGACGAAAAGGGTCCGTAGGTAACTCCCTTCAAAAAAAACTTTTCACGATTGGCGAAAAAAAATCGGCCGCTGAGTGTAATTTTTTCTGACAACTTTACCGGGTCACGTTGTGCTTCGTACAGAGGAGACTGCATAGCGGTGTCGCGTAGTTTAAAAACCGATGGCATAGGTATACTCACGATTGTTGACTCCTTCTGAATTCAGTCCGGTTTGAGGTCGAAACTTGATGGGTTTAGCGCAGGGTCTGACACCATCAAAGCTGCCAAAATAGGCGCAACATCGATGCCACAAATTCTAGCGATGAGAGGCCAAACATTTCGAATGTTTTTACACACGCTTGCAGATGCAGTGAAAAGAAAGTTTGCAAAAGCACTGCAGGGTGCAGCCTACACTCTTCGTAGGAGTGCTGTTTCGGTTTTAGGACGTAAATGTAAACATCATTATCACTCTCAGATCGACGTCGGGCTGCTCGTATTTGTAGAGGTAGCATCCGGCTCCACGCTGTTATAAACGTAATAGACGATGCGAAATCCGTCACATTCACGTTGAAGGAAAAATACCGGATGAGCGTAATGCGTGGGTTGCTGACTGTGCT
>DATACQ010000800.1:0-1542 GCA_036258955.1 Binatia bacterium | reverse complement strand
CCGACTTGAACTTTGATCTTTGACTTTGAACCATACCGGAGGAGGACACGATGGTCGAAATGAAAAATCCGATTAAAGAAGCCGACGCCCATCCCGGGGTGAACCACCTGAGTCTCTGGCGCACAGATTTGGCCTACTACTGGGTCATCAACTGTGAGCCCAACCTTCAGGATGATATGCACTACCATGACAACGACGATCACATCTTCATGGTGCTCGAAGGCGAATGCACGGTACGCACACCACACAAAGAGTTTGTTCTGAAACAGTTCGATACGGTGCTGCTGAAGTCGGGCGAATCTTACCAACTCTGTAACTCGGGCACTGGGAGAATGCTGCTTCTCGGCGCAGGTAATAGCCAGGTGGACGGCAAACCGCGCACGCGGGTGCCGAAAATTCCGAGCCACACGCCGATGAAGCAGCCGATCATAGCGTAATCCGGGTTCGTGCCTTCAACCTTCGCCTCTTCCGCTCTACGCGGGAGAGGCGAAGTACAATCAACCCCACCTGTCCTACCGTTTACAATTGTTCAGTAATAATGTTAGCGTTTTTTGTCCTCGTAAGTCGCCATGAAACCGCAATCATCTTGGCTCTTCGTGATCGGTTTTATCTTTTTCCTGGCCACAATCGTAGCTCCGGCGCGTGCCGCCGAACCCCGCGTGCAAATTCTTTCCCCAAAAGATGGCGTACAGATTACGCAGGAGCAAAATTTAATTTTTGTCAATGGCAAAGTCGCGCGCGACGCAGGCCGCTCTGCGAGGGTTGATATATTCCTGGTGGTTGACGTCTCTGGAAGCACCGCGCAATACTCCGGCAGCGATTTGGGAGACGCCGGGGCGCTGCCCGACGGCGCCGGCTCAGGATTTCCCGCCCCTCAAATCAGCATCGGCGGCATGAGCATAGGTGGAGCGCCTTTCCGTAACTTACGTAATTCCATACTGGCCGCCGAGGTTGCCGCAGCGCGTCGTCTTCTCCTGCAATTGAACCCGGAGACTACGAGAGTCGGAGTTCTCAGTTTCAGCGAGGGCGCGAAGTTACTACAGCCGCTCAGCAATGATTTCGAGCGCGTCAGGGGTGTTCTTGACGATATCTTGCGCCAGGGACCGCACGGCGGAACCAATATGGTGGAAGGCATCCGCCTTGGAATAACTGAACTGATGGGCTTGGGCGTAAGTGAGAGACGCACCGACGCGGTGAAAGTGCAGATGATGTTAACGGATGGGTTTCCCACTCTCCCCATTGGTCGGGCCCGACAAGCAGCGCCCGAGGACACTGAACTGGCAATCAATGCAGCACGTTTGGCCGGCAAGGCTGGTATCAAAATTCACGTCTTTACCCTTGGGGAAGAAGCCCTTTCGTATCCCCGCGCGGCCGCGGGCATTGCCAAGGAAAGCGGCGGCACTTACATTCCGGTGACACGGCCGGCGGACGTCCTGGCAGTGGTCGAGAATGTCTCGGTGGTTGGCGTCGATTATGTGCAGGTCATCAATCGCACCAGCGGTCAAAAGGCAACCCAACATCGACTGGGCGCCGACGGGTTCT
>DATACQ010000799.1:0-1627 GCA_036258955.1 Binatia bacterium | reverse complement strand
GCATCCTTACCATCGAGCAGGCCGGTTTCCGCGAGTAGCAATACGCCCGAGCAGGTGGAACACAATTGGGCCCCCGCAGCATGCATCTCGCCCAGCCATTTTACGAGCGCCGGATATCTACCCTGTTCCCACTCTCCCCGTTGAACCAGGAGCGACGGAACAATGATCACATCCGCTGAATCAATTTGCCGAATGGATCGCTTGGCTTCGACGGGCACGCCGCTCGCGGAGGAAAGCGAGCCCGCAGTGGTGGCGACTATTTCGGCTTTGAAGCGAGCTCGGTCGGCTAACGCGTCGCTGTAAGTACTGAGCAAATCAAACGAGTTCAACACGTCGTAAAGACCCATCAACGTCGAAGCCATCACCTCTGGAAGCGCCACAAGGCAGACGCGCACGATCTTCGGCTTTGCGATCATTTTCCGTCCTTCATGGCCTAAACGGACCCATTTTGAGCAAACTGCCTCTCCCGCTGCCGGGCGAGTGCGGTTATTCTTCTCATGCACAAACAAATTTTCTGTAGGGAGGATTCTATCATGAAGGTGAACGAGCGAAAGCTTGATGAATTTGTCGGAAAAGTGGTCAACGACCTGGCCGCCGGCTATGGCGGTGTCATGACCGTGCTGGGACACAAGCTTGGCCTTTATAAGGCGATGGCCGGCGCGGGACCGCTGGACTCATCGGAAATAGCCAAACGCTCAGGCTGTGCGGAGCGCTATGTGCGTGAATGGCTCAATAGTCAGGCGGCGGCTGGTTACGTTGTTTATCATGCCACAAGCGCCACCTACGAACTCACCCCGGAACAGTCGCTGGTATTGGCCGACGATGACAGCGCGGTATTTATGCCGCCTGCGTGGGAAGTGCCGGTTTCCATGTTTTTGGACGAAGAGAAAACCATCGAAGCCTTTCGCACCGGGAAAGGCGTCGCCTGGGACGAGCACGATGAGCGTCTTTTTTGCGGGGTAGCGGCCTTTTATCGAAACGGCTACCGGAATAGTTTGGTTCGCGAGTGGTTACCCGCGCTCCGCGGGGTCGAGGAAAAACTCCGCGCCGGCGCCAAAGTTGCGGATGTCGGGTGCGGTCATGGTCATTCCACAGTCCTGATGGCAGAGGCGTTCCCACGATCGCGCTTTTGGGGCTTCGATTACCATGAGAAATCGGTCGAGACCGCCCGCAGCCATGCTCGAAACATGAAGATCGAAAATCGCGTGACCTTCGAAGTGGCCAGCGCCATGAATTATCCCGCCGAAGGTTTTGACTTGATCTGTTTCTTTGATTGTTTGCACGATATGGGCGACCCCGTGGGTGCCGCGCAGCATGCAAAGAGAGCGCTGGCCCAGGACGGTACGGTTATGCTGGTCGAGCCCTTCGCGAACGATCGGGTGGAGGAAAACTTGAACGTTGTAGGCCGCCTCTATTACTCGGCTTCAACAACGATTTGCTGTGCGCACTCACTGTCGGAGGATGGTGCGGCCGCCCTGGGCGCTCAGGCCGGGGAGGCGCGCCTCGCCAGCGTGTTCAGACAGGCGGGGTTTGCTGACTTCAGAAAAGCGAAGGCGACACCGTTCAATTTAATTCTCGAGGCGAAGGTCTAGGGTCAAATGGCCGGCGGTTGGGAGAGTAGGTTTTC
>DATACQ010000798.1:0-6148 GCA_036258955.1 Binatia bacterium | reverse complement strand
AGCATCTCGCCCGGATCGGTTTGCGCCTTCACATAAAGCCCAGACCGTGGGGAGAACGGGCGAGGACGGATGCATTGGAGTCGGCGCTACGCCGCCATCATCGAAGTCCAGAGCGTGCGCCAGGGTGCCGTTTACTAACGCGGCGTCGGCGGCATTCGCCCTACCGCTTCCGTCCCAGATAAAAGATTCGCCGGCGGCACTGCGGGCAACCACGCGACTGAGTGGGCGCGCCAGCGCCATTGCTGTTCCACCGAGGGCCACGCCAAACGTATCGATGACATGGCGCTTGGCCGGGGCGGTAACGCTTTCACCGATCCCGCTACTTTCAGCGCCCGTGATGAAATCAGCTATGTCTTTCGTTGTGCCCATGATTGTTTCCGGAAGACTCACATCGATTGATCCGCTCTACGTTTGTTTTGATCGCCATAACACAAAAGCACTGCAAGCGCCATTCGCCGCCACCTGCAGCCGTCGATACCTTGCTTGCTCGGTCGGCTTCTGTATAAGTTCGCATATGCTTCTAGAGCTGGCGGACTTTCCGGTTTCGCGGTTGCGAATAGCGCAACCATTCGGATATGAGGCCGCCGTTCTCACCGTGGACCCGGATGAGTTGACGGACCTGCTGCGGCAGGACCAACGCATAGATGACGTCTCCTTTGACGTTGTTCATCCCGGCGATCAGGTTCGCATAACGGGTATTCGAGATATCGTCGAGCCACGCGTGAAAGTTACAGGGCAGGGCCAGGTATTTCCTGGTACCCTGACGCCTGTACAGCCTGTGGGTAGCGGGCGAACGCATCGACTCTCGGGAATGGCCGTTGTGGCCACTGCCGTTTTCGAGGGAGCGGCGCGGGCTGGTTTAGCGGTGCAGAGGAGCGCCATTTTGGATATGTGGGGGCCAGGCGCCGAGGCAACGCGTTTCGCCAAGCTTGCCGCGTTGGTCTTGACGATCAAACTACAAATCGGCTTGTCCGACTGGGATGCTCACTGCGCGATTCAGACGGCGGAGCTAAAGGTGGCGCGTCGCTTGGCTGAAGTTACCCGAGGCTTAATACCAGAACGAGTGGAAACTTTCGACTACCCCTCTTCTGCGACCCCGTTGCCGCGAGTGGCGCTCATTCAGGGTTGTCTAACCAATAGTCAGGGCGCGCATTCGAACCTGAGTTACTACGGCATGCTCATGCGCGAGTCTCTCACCACGGTCATCCCGCCCGGCGAGTTGCTCGACGGGGCCGTCGCCGTGTGCGCCACGCGCGCGGTGGCGTATTTCCCGCTGACATGGGATTGGCAGAACCATCCGCTGGTCATGGGTCTCTTGCGTGAGCACGGCAAGCGGGTGGACTTCGTGGGCGTCATTCTGGAGCGAATCCAGTTCGATACATTTCACGGCAAGGAAGTGATCGCGCACAATACCGCCACTTTGGCAAAGCAGCTTGAGGCACACGGAGCGATCTTCGCCTGGACCGGCTCGGGTAATGCTTTCGTCGATGTCATGCTGACGATCCAGGCGTGTGAGCGTCGTGGCATTTGCACCACACTAATAACGTACGAGTTCGGCGGCAAAGCCGGTACCGACTCACCACTCCTCTACTATGCGCCCGAAGCCCTCGCTGTCGTGAGCACCGGCAGCCGCGATCGTTGGCTCGAGCTCCCGGCCCCCGAGCGGGTCGTCGGCCCCTACCAGCAGTTTTCGGTTTTGAGTTATCCCGGTGCGCCGTTGGCCGATGCGAACGGCGAGTTGACCCTCGATGCCCGCGACATGATCGCCGGCGGCGTCGATAACTGGGGCCGGGAAAATTGGCGCTGCGAGTTGTACTGACCATAGAGAAATGTCACCACGAGATCACGAAGGACACGGAGCTTCGACAAATTTCAACTTCCTTTTACTTCGTGTTTTCATGTTCTTCGTGGTGAATCGAATTATCGAGCATCTCTGCGGTACGATAGCAAGGGCGAAGCAGTGCAGGGCTGCCTGCCGGAATAGAAAGGATGGGACGGTGGTGTTTCATAGCTCCAGGAAACTTTTCCAGATCGGCTGCCTGATCTCATTGCTGTTGAGTTCCGCGAGCACGCTCGATGCTGCGACTGTGTCGGATGTGGTGACGCGGCTTGGCGGCCGGAATGCGCAGCACAAGCGCGAGGGGCTGGTCAAAGGCGCACAGGCGGAAGGCGAGCTGGTTTTCTACGGGACGATTCTGGTTAACGAGTTCAGCGCGCTCGGTAAAGTCTTCAACGCCCGTTATCCTTTCATTAATCTCAAGCACTATTTCGCACCGCGCCAGGACGTGCTGAACCGCTCTTTGAACGAAGCGCGCGCAGGCGCGCATCTCGCGGACCTGATCCAGGTGGATTCGAGCTATGGCTATCAACTGATGAACGAGAACCTAGTCCATCCGTATCCGGCGCCCAACCAGGAACGGTTTTTCGACGGAACGTATGAGCCGGACGGCTCCTGGCATAGCATGTATTATCTCACCACTGCTCTCGTTTATAACACCACGCAATTGAAGCCCGACGAGGCGCCGCAGAGCTATGAAGATCTGCTCAATCCGAAATGGAAAGGCAAACTCGTCTTCGACCCGGAGGCGGCGTATATTTTGGCCGCCATGGAATCGGCGTGGGGCAAAGCGAAAGCGGTGGAATACCTGCGCAAGCTTTCACAGCAGGATTTGAACTACCGCCGCGGCGGCGCCCTGACCACGCAGGTCGTGAGCTCCGGAGAATTTCCGGTGGGCATCGCTATCAACGGCGAGACCTCGGCAGGCATGCGCAGCAAGGGCGCGCCCTTGGGATTCAAGTTGCTCTCGCCAAAGATCGTCAAGCCCGAAGGGCTCTTCTTGATGAAGCACTCGCGCCATCCGCATGCCGCGTTACTATTCGCCGAGTGGGTGCTGTCGGAGGAAGCGCAGTCTTTTCTTGCGGGCGAGCTGGGGAAAGGCGTCGCGCTGAAAGGCGTCAAAAGCAAGCATCAGGAATTTCAGGTGCAGCCGGACTACGTCGTATCGCCGCGGCTCGGCCCGAAGCTCAACGCTTACCTCCAGGAGTTTCGGACGATCATGGGCATCAAGTGAAACGCCGGTTTGCAGAGATACGGAGAGCGTAGAAGGGGATGAAATCACAATCCGACTTGGCGCAAGTTCCACGCCTGGATCTACGCTCGTGAAGCCTTGAAAAGGAAACATGCAACTGACAGTACCCATGAAGCTTGAGCTTGCGGAATTTCCGGTCAAGCGAATCGTTCTTGGACGACAATTTTCGTACCGAGATGAAATTCTCGAGTTGGACGAGCCGGCACTGCTCGACCTGGCAGCCGAGGATCCGCGGCTTTGCGAAGCGAATCTGTCGGTAGCCGCTCCCGGCGAACATGTCCGTATTACCGGGATCCGGGACATCGTCGAGCCGCGTTGCAAGGTCGCCGGCGGCGGCTCTGTTTTTCCGGGCATCCTGGGCCCGATCGCCAGGGCCGGCGAGGGACGGACGCATCGCGTTTCCGGCATGACTGTAGTGGCCGCGGCCGCGTACGAAGGTACCATCCGGGCCGGCACAACCGTGCAGCGCAGCGCGATTTTGGACATGAGCGGGCCGGGAGCGCGGATTTCGCGGTTCAGCGCTCTTACGCACTTAGTCCTAAGCTTTCGCATTGCGAGCGGGCTTTCGGAACTGGACGCTCATCAGGTGATTCAAGGCGCTGAGCTGAGACTTGCCGCACGGATCGCGGAGGTCACGGCGGGTGTTAGGCCCAACACCGTGGTTACCTACGATTTGAGCGCAACAAACCCGGAGTTGCCCAACGTCGTATTGATCCAAGGGTGCATCACCGACCCGCAGCATTTTCACTCCGGTGTGGGTTACTACGGCATGTCGCTGCGGGAATCGCTGGCGACGATCGTTCATCCCAACGAGATTTTCGACGGCGCTATCACAGTGGACACCACGCGCTCGGGGCGCGGCTATTATCCCACGACATGGGATTGGCAGAACCATCCACTGGTACTGGGGTTATGCGCCGAGCACGAACGTCGCCTCAATTTCCTGGGGGTTGTTCTCCAACGCATCCGTTTCGAGACCGCGCACGGCAAAGATGTCGGCGCGCACAACGCGGCACGCCTAGCACAAGCGATAGGGGCCGACGGCGCGCTTGTGACCTGGATCGGCGGCGGCAATGCCTTTGTGGATGTGATGCTGACTGTGAGCGCCTGCGAGCAGCGCGGCATCAAGACCACTCTGGTCACCTACGAGAATGGCGGAAAGCAGGGCACCGACAGCCCGGTGTTGTTTTATAGCAGTGAAGCGCGCGGCATTGTCAGCACCGGGAGTTTGGACCGGCCCGTGAGCTTGCCGGCGTTCAAAAGAATCATCGGCCCCTATGCCGAGATCAAAGCGATAAACGCTCCAGGCGCAAACCTAACGCCAGCGCGCGAAGTGCTCGACTTGGAGGCACGCGATCTGCTCATTGGCGGCGCTGATCTGTGGGGGCAGGAGGCTTGGACGTGCGTGGAGTATTGAGGGGGAACTGTAGGGAGTGTTGGAATGATGGAATAACGGAGTGCTGATTCGAACCCAAGCTCCATCACTCCAGTGCTCGTGGCTAGCAAGCGCAGGACGCCTGTAGGCGTATCTTCAGAACCTGCGGGGAAAGGAGACGTGATGATCAACGTCGTGCATGTGTTGAATCAATTTTTCGCGGGCATCGGTGGCGAAGACAAGGCGGGCGTTGCGGTGGAAGTGGCCGAAGGCGCAGCAGGGGCCGCGCGCGGGCTACAGATTCAGCTTGGCGGCGATGCGAAGGTCGTTGCCACCGTTTACTTCGGCGACAATTACTTTCATGAGCACACTGCGGAAGCCACTCGGGCCGTGCTCGAGGCCGTGAGGGGACGTCAAGCGCACGTACTCGTTGCGGGGCCGGCATTCAACTCCGGGCGCTACGGCGTGAGCTGCATGGAAATATGCCAGGCGGTGGCGACCGAGTTGAAGATCCGCTGCATTACCGCCATGCATGAAGAAAACCCCGGCATCGCCGCGTACCGCGATTATGCCAATCCTGACATCTATTGTCTTCCCACCGCAGAGACGACTGCGGGAATGGCGGACGCGCTCAAATCGTTAGCCGGATTCTCGCGCCGCCTCGCGTCGGGAGAGAGCATCGGTCCAGCCAAGGCAGAAGGCTACATCCCGCGCGGCATTCGTCGGCTGGTGAAAAGCGATCGGCCGGGATACCAGCGCGCCATCGACATGCTGCTCAAGAGAATCGCCGGCGAGCCGTTCGAAACCGAGATTCCCATGGAAGTTTGGGACGACATTTCTCCGGCGCCGCCGCTTGATGATTTCAGCCGGCGTAAAATCGCCCTGGTTACGACAAGCGGTGTCGTGCCCTGGGGTAATCCAGATCGTTTCAAGACTTTCCGCAATACCTTTTGGAAAAAATACAACATCGCGGAAGTCAAAGAATTGGAGCCGGGCAAGTGGGAAGCAGTTCACGGCGGTTACAACGTCGCCTACATGAACAAGAACCCGCACTATGGCGTGCCGCTGGATGCGCTGCGCTCGTTGGAGGCCGAGGGGAGAATCGGAGCCGGCAAGCTTTATCCCGCCTATTATGTGATCCCCGGCAATCAGGGATCGCCAGCCGTGATGCGCCGCATGGGGGAGGAGATCGCCGCCGATCTGAAGCAGCACGGTGTGGAAGGAGTACTCTTCGTCGCCACGTGAGGGACTTGCAGTCGCAGCGGCGCTGTGATGAGCAAAGAACTCGAGAAGGCAGGTCTCCCGGTGGCCTTGGTGAGCGCGATGTTTCCCGTGGCGCAGCAAGTGCGGGCAGCGCGGATCGTCAAAGGAGTGAGCATTCCCCATCCCTGTGGCGATCCGAGCTTGCCGGCGGAACTTGATGCTAAGCTCCGGAAGCAAATAGTCGAGACGGCGCTAAAAGCGCTGGAAGCCGAGGTGAAAGAGCCAACGGTGTTTTCACCAGGCGCAACCTGAGCGAAAAACGCTGAGAATAGTTGCGTCCGGGAGGAAAAACGTGAAGTCGAGCGCGCTGTTGCCGGCGATGCTGAAGCCTCAGACCACGTAGAATCGAAACCGGCTAACCTTAGTGCTGCCCTTCTTCTCGATAGAGCCCAAAGGCTTTCAGGATCGGCTCATCGTGCAT
>DATACQ010000797.1:0-5315 GCA_036258955.1 Binatia bacterium | reverse complement strand
GAGTTGGACGAATTGCTTGCCGAACGCGAGCGCATCAACACACGCATCCAGGAAATTCTCGACCAACAAACGGATCCCTGGGGCATCAAGGTGGTGCTCGTGGAGCTAAAGCATATCGATTTGCCACAGGAAATGCAGCGCGCGATGGCCAAACAGGCAGAAGCAGAGCGCGAACGGCGCGCCAAAGTCATTCATGCCGATGGTGAATTTCAGGCGTCGCAAAAGCTTGCGGATGCGGCAGCCGTCATAGGCCAGCAGCCGATGGCTTTGCAGTTACGCTTTTTGCAAAGCCTTGTTGAGGTCGCCTCTGAGAAAAACTCCACAACGATCTTCCCCGTGCCCATCGACTTGTTGACGCCCTTTCTTAAAAAGGATCAGACCTGAGGTTTTCACCGTGGCCGCCGCCGACGGCGGCGCTCCTTGCGGCTGCGGAAAGAACCACTCGAGCTGGGTCCTAGGTATTTAGGTATTATGGAGCGCGCGGCTGCCGCGCTGCACACTTCTCCGCCATGGAACTTGAAGAGTTCGATTACGAGCTGCCCCAGTCGCTCATCGCGGCGTTCCCAACGGGAGAACGGCAACGGTCGCGCTTGCTCGTAATCAGACGCGCTTCTGGGGAGATCGTCCATAGCTTCTTTTCTGAACTTGGGACGTTCCTCGATCCGGGCGATCTTCTCGTGCTTAACGACACAAAAGTCTTCCCGGCGCGGCTGCGCTGCCGAAAGGAAAGCGGCGGCAGGGCCGAAGTCTTGTTGTTGGAGTCTTTCCCACAGGAGGGGCGCAGCCTTTGGCTCGCGCTCGTCTATTCGGGTAAGAAGCCGCGGCTGGGCAGCCGGCTGTTCTTTGATGGTGGAATGACGGCGCAAGTCATCGGGGATCTCGGCTGTAGCCGGTTCGGACTTGAATTTTATCCTGCAGAGGACTTTAAGTGCTTCTTGCAGCGTTTAGGCGAGCCGCCGCTACCGCCCTACGTAACCCGGCAGCGTGAGACACATGTGCTGGACCGCGCGCGCTACCAAACGGTTTATGCGCGTCATACCGGCGCCATTGCCGCACCCACTGCCGGCTTTCACTTCACCGATGAACTTTTCGCCGCCTTGGCAAAGCGCGGGATCGAGCGCGCGTGGCTGACGCTGCATGTAGGACCGGGTACGTTCCAACCCGTACGCGAACGGCGCATCGAAGATCATCGTATGGAGGGGGAACGTTACGTCCTGCAACACGAAGCAGCGGATAAAATAAATCGGACTAAGCAGGCAGGCGGCCGAATTACTGCCGTGGGCTCGACGAGCACCCGGACGTTAGAATGGGTTGCGCAGCGAAAGGGTAAGGTGGAGGCCGATGAAGGCATAGCACGTCTATATATTCGGCCCGGCGATTCGTTCCGGGTCATCGATGCGCTTATAACCAATTTCCATCTACCCGGGTCCACGCCGCTGATTCTGGTGGCTGCATTTGCCGGGCTCGATCTCGTGCGTCGCGCGTATATGGAAGCGGTGCAGATGCGCTATCGGTTTTACAGCTATGGCGATGCTATGTTGATTCTCTGAAGAAGGCGTGAGGCATGAGGCAATAGGCAATAGTTAAGAAGGTCCGGAGATTCCTTGTGCCGTGCAAGGCTGTTGGTGTTTTCTTCCTTGTTGACTATTGTCCCCCGCCTTTCACTGTTGCCTCACGCCTCGCGCCTTATGCCTAACCGATGAATCATTTTACAGTCGTAAACAAAGATCCGGCCAGCTGTGCGCGTCTCGGCCGTCTGGTCACCGCCCACGGCGTCATTGAAACACCGGCGTTCATGCCGGTGGGTACTCAAGGCACGGTCAAGGGCGTGCTGCCGCGGGATTTACGCGAAATGGGATGCCAAATCCTGCTCGGCAACACCTATCATCTTTATCTCAGGCCCGGCCACGAGATCATTCGCGCCTTGGGCGGGTTGCATTCTTTTATGGGCTGGGACGGACCAATCCTGACCGACAGCGGCGGATATCAGGTCTTCAGCCTGGCCGCGACCCGGAAGATCTCAGAACAAGGCGTGTCCTTCCAATCCCATTTGGACGGCGCCGCTCATTTATTAACACCGGAGGGGGCGGTGGAGGTCCAGGAGGCGTTGGGGAGCGACATCGCCATGGTGCTCGATGAATGCATCCATCATGACGCCAACCGGAGTTACGTCAGAGCTTCGACAGAGCGGACGATTCGCTGGGCTGAGCGCTGCCAGCGCGCGCGGCGCCGCGAAGACCAGATGATGTTCGGGATCATTCAAGGGGGGATGTTTGAAGATCTCCGCCGCTGGTGCGTTCAAGAAATCACGCCCATGCCGTTCGAGGGATTTGCCGTGGGCGGCTTGGGCGTCGGCGAAGGCAAAGAACTGTTGCGCTCCGTCAGCGCTTTTACCGCGGCGCTTTTACCCGAAGCACGCCCGCGCTACTTAATGGGCGTTGGCCGGCCCGAAGACATTCTCGCGGCCGTGCGCGCCGGGTTCGATATGTTCGACTGCGTCATTCCTACCCGTAACGGGCGCAACGGCACGCTCTTTACGTCGCGAGGCAAAATCAGTATCAAACGCGCGGAATTCGCCGCCGACCCGCGACCGCTGGACGAGGAATGCCGCTGCTACACGTGTAGTCACTTTTCCCGTGCTTATCTGCGTCATTTGTTTATGGCAGGGGAGATTCTTGCATCGCAACTGAATAGTTTGCATAACCTTTATTTTTATCACCGGCTCATGGAAAGCTGCCGTGAGGCCCTGCGCTCGGGGCGCACTGAACTTTGGAGCTGCGAAGCGGCTTATGGGGCCGGTGGCTCATGACCTGGCGCTTTCCGGCAATGTAGGAGGAAACCAATGTTGATGGACATTGCATACGCGCAAACCGCGCCGGGGATCGGCGGCCCGGGGCAGCTTTTGAGTTTTCTGCCGCTGGTTTTGATTTTTGTGGTTTTTTATTTTCTGCTGATCCGGCCGCAGCAAAAAAAAGCGAAGCAGCACCAGGAAATGCTCGGGAAGCTAAAAAAAAACGACGAAGTAATGACGTCCGGGGGAATTTACGGTAAGGTGGTGACCTTAGCGGATAATGTGGTGACTTTGGAGGTGGCGCCAAACGTGAGGATCCGCGTGAACCGGCCGCAGATATCTGCAGTAATCACAGGCGAGAAAAGTTCGGCAAAGGAGGGATAAAGACAACTGATGCAACGGAGTGTGGCCATTCGAGCCGCTCTGTTTATTGCCGCGGCCTTGACCGCCTTAATCTATTTGGCGCCGACATTTGTGTTCGAAAAACCAGAGCAGCCCCCCTCATGGTGGCCGGGTTTTCTGCCGCAAGAAGCAATCCGTCTTGGGCTGGATCTCCAGGGCGGCACCCATCTCGTTCTCGAAGTAAAAGTGGAAAAGGCAATTGAGAACGCTATTGACAGGGTGCGTGGCGAGCTGGTCAATCTTTTGCGCGAACGCGGCATCTCGGGCGCCACTGTAGAAAGAGGCGCCGGCGGCCAGTTGCAAATTAAAGCGCCCGCTGCCGACGCAGAGCGGGTGCGCGGTTTTTTAGCATCCGATTTTCCCAACCTCGCAATTGTGAACACCCAGACCACCGGCGGCACGACGGAACTTAATTTGACCCTGAGCAAAGATGAGTTGCGTTCATTGCGCGATTACGCCGTTGACCAGTCGCTGGAAACTATCCGCAACAGAATCGACCAGCTGGGCGTCAGCGAGCCCACCATCGTCCGCCAAGGACAGCAAGACATTCTGGTGCAGCTGCCCGGAGTTCAGGACCCGGAGCGCGCCAAGTCGATTATCGGTAAAACGGCTCTGCTCGAGTTCAAGCTCGTGGACGATAACGCCAACATCGAGGAGGCCATTCGCAACGGCCCGCCGCCGGGGAGACAGATTCTTTCTGGCGTCGCATCCGGAGTGGGGGGCGAGAAAGCCAGTTATGTGGTTGAGAACCGCACACTAATGACGGGTGAGTACATCGTCGATGCGCGCGTGCGGCCCGCCACCCAAATGGAAGGGCCATACGTCGAGCTAGTCCTCAACAGCAGGGGAGCGCGGTTGTTCGAGGAAATTACCGGAGCCAATGTTAAACGGCGGTTGGCGATCGTGCTCGACGGGCGGGTCTATTCCGCACCCGTGATTCAGGAGCGGATCGGTGGCGGCAGAGCATCGATCACCGGCAGCTTCACCATCAAAGAAGCAAGGGATTTGGCCATCGTTCTTCGCGCCGGCGCCCTTCCCGCGCCGGTGGAAATTGTCGAGGAGCGCACGGTCGGGCCGTCTTTGGGGCGCGACTCCATTGAACAGGGTATCCGCTCGTTTATCGTCGGCGGCGCGCTCGTAGTGTTTTTTATTACGCTCTACTACAAGGGGGCCGGAGCGGTAGCCGTTGCCGCTTTGATTTTTAACGTGCTCTTTATGATGGCGATTCTCGCGGGCTTTCAGGCGGTTCTCACTTTGCCGGGCATCGCCGGGATTGTGCTTACGGTCGGCATGGCGGTCGATGCTAACGTGCTGATCAATGAACGCATCCGCGAAGAGCTGCGTTCCGGCCGGGCCGTCCGTTCGTCGCTTGAGTCAGGCTATCAAAATGCGTTGCCGGCAATTCTGGACTCCAACATTACCACTTTCCTGTCCGGCGCCATCTTGTTCCAGTTCGGTACCGGACCGATCAAAGGATTCGCCGTGACTCTTTGCGTCGGTATTCTCACCACGGTAATCACCGCAGTGTTTCTCACTCGACTCTACTACGATTTTCGCATCAGCAGGCGAAAGCTCGAGCGCGTCAGCATTTAGGAATTCATGGAACTGATCAAGCCGGGAACCAAGATTCCATTTACCCGCTATCGCAAGATCGCGCTGATCGCATCTACTCTTATCAACCTCCTGGTGCTGGCGTTGTTGTTCACCAAAGGTCCCAACCTTGGGGTTGATTTCGCCGGCGGCACAATGGTGCAGCTTAGGTTTGCGCGGCAAGTCTCGATCGACGAAATTCGCCAGGCGCTGGAAGGGGTCCAGCTTGGTAGCAGCAGCATCCAGGAGTTCGGACAAAGTGCCGGCAACGAGTACCTGGTGCGCGTGGACGCTGAAGCAGCGGATCTTACCGCACTAGGCGAACGTGTTAAAACTGCGTTGTCGACGAAATTCGGCGGCGATAAGTTCGAGGTGCGGCGCATCGAAGCAGTCGGCGCCAAGATTGGCGCGGACCTGCGCCAGCGCGGCACGCTGTCCGTGATCGCCGCAACGATCATGATGGGCGTGTATATCTGGATTCGTTTTAGTGCGGCCTTTGGCGGGCGCTTTGGTCTGCTCTTTGGCGTCGGAG
>DATACQ010000796.1:0-7507 GCA_036258955.1 Binatia bacterium | reverse complement strand
TGAAAGAGCCGGCCCGGATCTCGTCCTATTAGATTACCAGATGCCCGTCATGAACGGCGTCGAGGTTCTGCGTGCGATTCGGCAAAACGACAGCGATCTGCCCGTAGTGATTATTACGGCTCACGGCAGTATCGAGCGCGCAGTCGAAGCGATCAAAGCCGGCGCGGATGATTTCGTAACCAAACCGTTTGATCCCGACCACCTGGCGTTAGTTATCAAGAAAGCCTTGGCGCGGGCCCGGCTGAGATCTGATCTCGAATTCTTCGCTAAGGAGCTCGGCGGCAGTAATCGGCTGATCCCGGGAAAGAGCCCGGCAATGCTCCAAGTCACCTTGGAAGCTAGAAAAGCGGCGGCCAGCAAGTCCACCGTTCTACTCTTGGGCGAAAGCGGTACAGGCAAGGAGCTATTTGCGCGAGCCATTCACGATTGGAGCGAGCGCAGGCTCAAGCCTTTCGTCGCGATCAACTGCGCCGGTCTCGGCAAGGAGTTGCTTGAGAGCGAATTGTTTGGACATGAGAAAGGCGCGTTCACCGGGGCACACCAGCTGAAGAAAGGCAAGCTTGAGCTGGCGCACGGCGGTACTGCGTTTCTCGATGAGATCGGCGATCTTGCCCTGGAGTTGCAGACTAAACTTCTACGTTTCCTGCAAGAAAGAGAGTTCGAGCGGGTTGGCGGAACGGCGCCCATAGCCGTGGATTTGCGCATCATTGCGGCTACCAATCGCGACATTGAGGCAGCTGTGAAGAACGGAAGTTTCCGCCAAGACCTTTATCACCGGCTAAATGTTATCGCGCTCACCTTGCCGCCGCTGCGGGCGAGGAAGGAAGATATTCCGGCTCTCGCAAGCGATCTGCTGCAGAGGTTTTCACTTGACTTAAAGAAAAGCTTCGTTGCGATCGCGGAAGACGCGATGGGAAAACTCCTCTCCTACGACTGGCCCGGCAACGTCCGCGAGCTCGCAAATGTCATTGAACGCGCCGTCGTGCTGGGCGACGGCCCGCAGCTAACCGTACATCACCTACCGGCCCGGGTGCTTGGCGCCCAGCCGGCCAATGTTCCCAAAGAGCTATCCTACCATGATGCCATCAACAGCTATCGGCGCGAACTCATTGTACGCGCGCTCGCAGAGGCGCAGGGTAACCGGGCGGCCGCCGCCAAAACGCTCGGTATGCACCGTACCCATCTAATGAAGCTACTGAAAGCGCTGCAGATCACCTAGGCTGACTCGCATATCGGCTAACTGACGTACAAAGCTGTCGGTGATACTGCCATAGGACCCATCTTGCTACTGGGTGTAGCAAATCGACTACTCTAACGGTTGGCCACGGCCATGCGCGTTATCTGTATTTCGTGACAATTAGTCATGCAATTCAAGCATTTACTTGCAGACAGAATACACCAGATCATGGTATAGCTCTTGCGCTAACCGCTTGAAAACCCGGGTGGTATGCGGCCGCTCACCAGACCACGGGCTCCCGAAGCCAAACCTGCGCTGATGGCACTCGCCAGCAGAGATGCCGGAAGGCTACCCTAATCTGGTTTGCCCTATGCAGGGCTTGCAGCCTGGGCGCGAGAGCAAGGCGCAAATACATTCCCTGGAGTGCCAGGGGAGAGCAGTCCTCGCTTGAACTCCCATGACGCGTCTGCAAAAGCACAATGAGCCAGGATACGACTGATGACGAAAAACAGGGTACTTTTGCGCTTAGCGTTGCTGGCGTTTAGCGCTGCGCCTGTTGCGCTGTCCCCATCGGCCAAGGCGCAACAGGCGAAGAAAATCCCGCGGATCGGAGTTCTTTTCAATACGACCTCTGCCTCAGGGGCAAGCGTCCTTCACGCATTCAAGCAGGGCCTGCGCGAACTCGAATATAACGAGGGGAACAACATCCTACTGGAATACCGATATGCGAATGGAATGTTGGAGCGGCTACCCGCCCTTGCAGCCGAGTTAGTCCGCCTCAAAGTTGACGTGATCTTAGCTTCCGGCACGCCGGCTGCGCGAGCCGCAATGGTAGCCACTGCGGCCGTTCCTATTGTAACCGTGAGCGGTGATCCGGTTGAGACGGGAGTTGCAAACAGTCTTGCGCGCCCCGGTGGAAACATTACCGGGCTCTCCAGCCAAGCTCTCGAGCTAAGTGGCAAGCGGCTCGAACTTCTTAAGGAGATCCTGCCCAAAGTAACCCGGGTCGCGGTGCTCGGAAGTTCAATAAATCCGGGCAACGCTCAGGGACTCAAGCAGACCGAACTCGCCGCCCGTGCACTTGGCTTAACGCTCCAGAACCTGGACGCGCGAGATTCAAAGGCCATTGAGGCCGCTTTTCGAACTGCTGGCGCGGCGCCGGTTGATGCAATGCTGGTCCTGACGAGTCCGATTTTCAACACTCACCGACCGCACGTGACGGATCTCGCCATTAAGAGCCGGCTGCCCGCGATCTACGACAGGCGAGAATATGTTTACGACGGCGGCCTCATGTCGTACGGCACAAACTTCGCCGACTTGTACCGGCGAGCGGCACTGTATGTGGACAAGATTCTTAAAGGCGTTAAACCGTCCGATCTTCCTGTCGAGCAGCCGACGAAGTTCGAACTCGTGATCAATCTAAAAACCGCAAAACAAATTGGCCTAACGATGCCGGCCAACGTGCTGGCGCGGGCAGACCGGGTGATTCGTTGAGTTAGGCATGAGCCGTGAGGCGAAACGCGTGAGTACAATACAACTACTCCCAGACGCTTTTTTACTCGTCAGTACTTTGCTCCGTACGCTTTCTACCGCAAGCGCTTTGTTCGCTACACTTTCCATAACGAGCACTTTGTTGACGGCGCTTTGCTCGCCGGCCGATGCGCAGGATGTGCAACGGGTCTTCTCGATCGGAAGAATTAGCGCTGGCTCCCCTTCCGATCCACTTATCAAAGGGGGCCTGGAAGCATTCCGCCAAGGATTACAAGAACTCGGTTGGGTGAAGGACAGGAACATCCATTTGCATGCTCGCTGGGCGGGCGAAAAGGGGAAAAGCCTGGATGAGCTCGCCGCCGAGCTCGTTGGCCTAAAGGTCGATGTGATTATCGCGATCGGCAGCCCGGTTATAGAAGCCGCGAAAAGGGCCACCTCCACGATACCAATTGTTATGGCTGCCTCGGGAGCCGATCCGGTCACCGCAGGTTTTGTGAAGAGTCTTGCGAGACCAGGTACGAATATTACTGGAATGACACTTCTCTCCACAGAGCTGAGCAGCAAGAGACTCGAGCTTCTGAAAGACGTGCTCTCGGACTCCAAACGCGTCGCGATTCTACGAAATCCTGAATTTCCCGCGGTGGCCGTACAATGGAAGGAGACGGAGGCTGCTGGTGAATCACTGGGACTCCAACTTCACCCTTATGATGCAACGAACCGACGGGACATCGACAACGCCTTCAAGGCTATGGCCAGCACCGGAACACGCGGGCTCGTCGTGTTTTCTGATCCCGTACTACTCGAGAGAAATCGGTCGCTTATTATCAGTCTCGCATCGAAATACCGCTTCCCGGCAGTTTATCCCTGGCGTAATTATGCAGAAGAAGGCGGGCTGATGAGCTATGCAGCCAATCTGAACGAGATGCATCGCCGGGCCGCTACGTATGTCGACAAGATTTTAAAGGGAGCTAAACCCGCGGATCTGCCGGTCGAACAGCCGACGAAGTTCGAACTGGTGGTTAATCTGAAAACCGCGAAGCAGCTCGGATTAACAATTCCATCGGGAGTGTTGGCGAGGGCGGACCGGGTCATTAAGTAACGCGACGGCGTAAGCAAAGAGCACCGACGAAGAAGGGGGAATGGCAGAAAACGGGGGAGAGACGAATAACGTAAGTACGAAGCGAGGGCGAAGAAACGGGAGAACGCTTATGAGGAAAGCCAGTTTGGATTTCACGCTTGCCGCTTTGTTCTTTGCGCTCTGCTCGATGACCGAGGCGCAGCAACCAAGAGCACCTCGTATAGGGGTTTTAGTGCAGGGAGCGCCATGGTACGAAGCTGTCGAGGGGCTCCGGGCAGGTTTAAAAGAGCTCGGGCTCGAGGAAGGAAAACAATTCGTCCTCGACGTCCGTGATTCGAAAGGCGACCTCAATGCCGTGGCGGAGGCAGCGCGCAATCTCGAACGTGAAAAGGCCATACTCATATATGCGGTAGCGTCATCCGCTGTAGACGCGACGAAGAAAGCGACATCAGAAATTCCGGTTTTGTTCAACGTCGGCAGTGACCCGGTCGCAGCCGGTCTTGTGGACAGCTTTGCAAAACCAGGCGGAAGACTTACGGGTATTCACTTCCTCGTTAAAGATCTTACCGGTAAGCGGCTGGAGATTCTCAAAGAACTCGTACCCAAGCTCCGGACCGTGCTGACGGTTTACAACCCAACAAACAAAGTTTCGAAGGATTCAGCGGAGATGGCACGAGAGGAATCGAAGCGCCTCGGGGTGAAGCTTGTCGAGCGCCACGTGTCCTTGGTCGATGAGCTGCGAACGGTCTTACATGGGTTGAAGACTGGCGAGGCGGACGCCTTCTTTTACACACCTGACTCTATGGTTGGAAGCCACTCGCAACTAATCATCGATACCGCCAAGACGAAGAAGCTGGCGACAATGTTTCAAGAGCAGGCGCTCGTCAGCAAGGGCGCGCTTGCGAGCTACGGCCAGAATTACCACGGCCTCGGCCGGCTCTCGGCAAAATACGCGCAGAAGATCCTCACCGGCACGCAGCCGCGCGATCTTCGCATCGAAACGATCGACGAGGTGGAGCTTGTAGTGAATCTTGCAACTGCGAAACACCTCGGCCTCACGATCCCGCCGGAGGTGCTAGCAAGGGCCCATAAGGTCATTAAATGACGTAAACTCTGGGATGACCGGTTCGTCGCTTATGCTCAACCCGAGGCCGAGGGCCTCACGCCCAATTTTTCCGACCTGCTCCGCCGCACGGCTGTTTACGTCGATGCTGATTATGTGTGAGACACCACGGCCAAGAGCCCAATCTGGCGCAAAGTCAGCCCAAGATGTTAATCTCGGGGCGGAGGTACGCCATAGCGTCTTTAAGCTTTCAGGCCACAAAACATGAGCGAGACCGTTCAACAAGCATACGAGCAAAGCATAGTTTCATCTGATCGCGGCGCTATGCCACCCAAGCGCCGCGGCGGCCGCCTCGTCCGGCGCTACTTCTTTGTTTCCGTGTTGCTAATTGGCGGCGGGCTCATCACTAGCGGGCTGCTGGAGATCTACTTCCGGTATAGGGAGACTCGGGAGAATCTCGGACAACTACAGCATGAAGTCACGGCAGCGGCAGCGTTCAAGATCGAGCGCTTCGTGCAGGAGATCCACAATACGCTGAAGGCGGCGACCCGGGGCCGGGAGATCGCGCATCAGGGCCTTACTCAGGATTATAAAGCCGAGTTGGAGAAGCTCCTGCTAATCGCTCCCGCGATCACCGAGGCGGTGGCATTGGGGGAAAACGGAAAGGTCGTCGTCCAAGCTTCGCGCTTGCGCGCCATTCTTCCGGACGCGACCAAAGAAAACGCTCAATCGCCGGCCTTTCAACAGAGCAGTCAGGGCAAGCCTTATTTTGGGCCGGTCTACTTTGTGCGTGGCTCTGAACCGTACATGACGATTGCGGTCCCGATCGAACGTTTCGCCGGCGATGTGATCGGCGTTCTTCAAGCCGAAGTCAACTTGAAGTACATCGGTGACGTCGTGTCAGGCATCAAAATCGGGAAGGCAGGGTATGCTTATCTGGTGACGCGCTCGGGTGACTTGATCGCTCACCCCGACATCAGTCTCGTCTTACAACGCCGCAACATGTCAGGTCTTTCCCAAGTCCGAGGCGCGTTCGATGGACAGCCCAGACCGGGCGCGTCCGTTGGAAAGAATCTCCAAGGCGTTGAGGTCTTCAGCTCGCATGCGTTGATACCCAACCTCGACTGGGCAGTTTTCATCGAGCGCCCGGTGCGCGAAGCTTACGAACCGCTGTATGCGTCGATTTTTCGGACTACGACGTTGCTGCTGATCGGACTTGCGGTGGCTCTGCTCTCGAGTTTATTCGTCGGACGCCGCATCGTCCGGCCTCTGCGCGCCCTAGGCGAAGGAGCGGAGCGCATCGGCGGCGGCGATCTCGACCATCGTCTGAAGGTCGAGACGGGAGACGAGATCCAATCCGTCGCCGAAGAGTTCAACAAGATGACCGCCCAGCTTCAAGAGTCCTACGCGAATCTAGAGCAGAAGGTTGAAGAGAGGACTAAAGAGTTAACCGAATCTCTGGAACAGCAGACTGCGATGAGCGAGATATTAGGGGTCATCGCCAGTTCGCCAACGGACATCAGGCCGGTTCTAAACGTCGTCGCTGAGCGCGCAGCGCGTCTGTGCGACGCAAGCGACGCAATTATATTTCTCACCGAGAACGACCACCTGCGTCTCGTCGCTCAGTACGGTTCCATCGTCACCGCTCAAAGCATCGGAGATATTGGCGTACCAATTGATCGAGGCTCAGTGCCTGGCCGCGCCGTTGTTGACCGGGAGCCGGTGCACGTCCACGACCTTCCCGCCGTCGCGGAGGAGTTTCCTCTGGCAAAAACCCGAGGGATCATCCACGGCGTGAGAACATCGCTGGCGTCGCCACTGCTGCGCCACGGCGTGCCCATTGGTGTTATTTTGATTCGCCGCAAAGAGGTTCGGCCGTTCTCTAGCAAGCAGATCGCGCTGCTAAAGACCTTCGCCGATCAGGCCGTCATCGCCATCGAGAACGTCCGCTTGTTCAGCGAGCTCGGCGATAAAAATGAACAGCTCGAAGCCGCAAGCAAGCACAAATCGCAATTTCTCGCCAACGTCAGCCACGAGCTGCGCACACCGCTAAATTCCATTATCGGTTTTACCAGAATCGTGCTGCGCCGGTCCGAGGGGAAACTCGAAAATTTGCAGAAAGAGAATCTCCAAAAAGTTCTACTGAGCGCGGAGCACCTCTTGAACCTGATCAACGGCTTGCTCGACCTGGCGAAAATTGAGGCCGGACACATGGAAGTCTACTCAGAGACTTTCAAGCTTGAAGAAATCGTCCGCGTTGCGACGGCAACTCTCGAGCCCATGCTGAGAAACGGCAACGTGCGTTTGATCACCGAGATACCGGGCGATCTGCCGTCGATCACAACCGACCGGGACAAACTCAAGCAAGTTGTCCTGAATCTGCTGAGCAATTCGGCAAAGTTTACGGAAAAAGGCGAGATCAAAGTGGCCGCTTGGTCGGTCAATGGTTCTATGAAACTCGCCGTTTCCGACACCGGCATCGGCATGAGTCAAGACGCCCTAAGCTATATTTTCGAGGAATTTCGCCAGGTCGATATGTCAACCACGCGCAAATACGGTGGAACCGGGCTGGGGCTGGCGATCGTCAAACGTCTTACCAACCTCCTCGGCGGCGATATCGCCGTTGAGAGCGAAGAAGGTAAAGGGACGAAGTTTACGGTCACCTTGCCGCTCCGTCAGTGACTTTGCCGGGCGCGCA
>DATACQ010000795.1:0-3663 GCA_036258955.1 Binatia bacterium | reverse complement strand
AAATGTACGAAGCGCAGGATCAGCCGATGCCCGTAGCGATCATGATCGGTCATCATCCGATGTATTACTTTGCAGCGGCCACCACCACGCAGTACGGCGTCGATGAACTTGAAATCGCTTCGGCTTTACTGAATGAAGATGTCGAACTGGTCAAATGCCGCACCGTCGATTTGGAAGTGCCGGCGTTTGACCAATTCGACATCTTCATTCAGCAAAGCCGAAGCGATTTCAAGTTCATCGACGCCGTACTGCGTGGTGGTCGCCGCTGCAAAGTAATACATCGGATGATGACCGATCATGATCGCCACGGGCATCGGCTGATCCTGCACTTCGTACATTTGGTAGTTGGCCCAGGCATGGCGCGGATAGAGGAGAATGCCCGTCTTTTTGGCATCTTTCATTTGCAAGCGGTGAAAGCTCAGATTGCGCCTGCCCGTTTCAGGATTCTTCGTAATCATCAAGCCCGAACCGATGAAGGGACCGCCGTCGCGGATGCCCGCCTGATGGATCGGCATTCTTGTAATATCGACATCCTCCCCGGTCATAATTTTTTGCTGGACGGGTCCGGTTTCTACCAAACGGGTTTTGCCGAGCTTCTCCGTACGGCGGACGAACTCCGGAACCATTTCGTCGCGTGAGGTGCCAAAAGCCGTTGGCGCTAAAGTAACATCCCCTGGCGCCTGTCCGAGACAGCGCCAACCCGGGTAACCGGGAAGGTTTTCGAACAGCAAGCCGCGGTCGCGTGCCTGCCAGAGCAGTGCGCCCATCTGCGTGCGCGGATCGACTGGTTTCGTGATACGCGCCAGCAGTCCTTCGTTATCCAATTGGCTGATCCATGTGCGCATGTCCTGCGGCATCGGCATCCTCCCGTGTATGAAGTCTAGTTTTCCATATCATGAAGGGCTGAGCGCCTCTAGAAGCAAGAATGGGGTGTTGGAGTATTGGAGTAGTGGAGTAATGAACGTGATTCAGGTGGAACATTGGCATTGACAGCATGCGCGGATTGACACACACTCGCCCGGATGAGGGGACTCAGCGTCGCGACGATGTTCGGTCTTGGTGCGCTGGCTCCGACGACGCGGCGAGCGCTTAACCTTGTTTACGGCGCCAGTGTCGCATTGGTCATGGGGGTGAACTTCATTCAGCCCGCATTGCCGGCGCTGATCGAGCCCTTCGGTATCAGCGATGCCGCCTTGGGGCTTGTGATGACCGCTCTGACGGCGCCCGCCATTTTTCTTGCTCCCGTCTTCGGCGTCGTTGCCGACCTTTTCGGGCGGCGGCTGCTCCTGGCATGGGGGCTCATCGTCTATGGTCTCTTCGGCGCAGCGATGGCGCTGGCGCCGAGCTTTGAATGGTTGCTTGCGTTTCGCGCTCTCCAGGGGATCGCTTACAGCGCGGTAACTCCCTTGACCATTGTACTGATTGGGGACCTCCTCGAGGGAGATCATGAGATCGGCGGTCAGGGTCTCAAAGTCTTCCTTGACAGAGCGGGCTATATGGTCTTACCGCCTCTCGGCGGACTTCTCGCCACCATCGCGTGGTATTGGCCCTTTACTATATATGTGCTGACGGTGCCGCTTGGCATGTTGGCCTTCTTCTGGATGCCCGAGACGCGCGGGCAACGCAAGTCCGGAAAGCGCGGCTACCTGGGCGACATGTTCCGGGTGGCGCGGCATCCGCGGCTTCTGATCGCGTTCTCAGCAGGCTTTCTGCGTTTCTTTCTCGACTACGGTTTTCTCACATTCTTCCCGCTGTTTATCGTACGCACACACGGGGTTTCGACCGCCACCGCGGGAGTTCTGTATGTGTTTTTTGCGCTTGGCGCGATGATAACCTCGAGCCAGGCTGGACGGATCGCCGTGGGACGGGATAAAGCGCAATTGCTCTTCTTCGCGTTTCTGGTGAGCGGCATTGCGGTGATTGCAGTGCCGTTCATTCCGGGCATTTGGTTAGTGGGATCGGCGCTGTTTTTTTACGGGTTGGCGAACGGTGTCATCTCACCGATGCAGAAAAGCCTGCTCACGCAGAACGCTCCGGCAGAAATGCGCGGCGGCGTGGTTTCTGTAGACAGGTTGATTCAGCAGGTCTCGAAGACCATGGCAACGTCCATTGTCGGTTTGCTGCTCGTTGCCATAGACTTGTCCGCAATCTTCTGGTTCATGGGCGTTCTCTCCCTGGCAAGCGTGGTGTTGATGGCAACGTTCTTGCCGCGCGCTAAAGCGGCGCCGGCGGGCCGAGCCGTCTCTTGACTCAGCCGGCGCTAGCTAAAATCCCTTAAATTCTAAATGCTCGCGGCTTACGGTTTCCAACTGGATCGTGGTGTGTTCGATATTGAAGCGCTGTTTGAGAGTGTGCTCGATACCATTGAGCACGTGATGAAGATCGCCGCCAACTTCCACAACCGCGTGCGCGCTCAAAGTGTAAATTCCCGAGGTCAGCGCCCAAACGTGCAGGTCGTGGACCTTTGCTACTCCATCCACGCTCTCGATCGTTTGTTGCACCTCCTGCAAGCGAATACCTTTGGGGACCGATTGCATGAGGATGCTGAGAGACTCCTTGACCAGGTGCCAGGACGAAAAGAGAATCAAAACGGCGATAACAATGCTGATGAGCGGATCGGCGACGTACCAGCCGGTGGTCAGCATAACAACCCCCGCCGCTATCGCGCCCAGCGAACCGAGAGCATCACTGGCCACATGGAGAAAGGCGCCCCGCATATTTAGATTGTGGTGATGATGCGGATCAAACAGAATGAAGCCTGCCGCGATGTTAACGAGAAATCCAAGGACCGCAACGATGATCATTCCCGTGCTCTCGACGGGGGGCGGCGCAAACAGCCGGTTGAAGGCGGAAGCAAGAATGACACCGACGATGAGCCAGAGCGCGAGGCCATTAAACAACGCCGCGAGGATCTCTGCGCGGTGATAGCCATACGTGCTCTCTACCGTCGCCGGGCGCTTTGCAAAATAGAAAGCGCACAGGCTTAGCGCCAGGGCGCCAACATCAGAGAGCATGTGCCCGGCGTCGGAAATCAACGCCAGACTATTCGTCAGGAAACCGGCGATCAGCTCGGCGAAAAAGTAAACGGCGCTAATCGCCAAAGCCAGCTTCAAACGTGTGGTTTCATTATGCCGGTGCAATCCACTCATCTGCTTAAGAATACTCTGCTGACAAAAATCCCTCAAGAACGCAAACCGAGGTCTTCTAAATAACGCCGATCTTCTCGAACAGCTAGAGCGCTTGGGCGCTTAATGTCCCGAACCGGCTCATTTGGCCGTTTCCATCTCGAAGCGGCTAGCGCGGCTGACCTTTCAGTGCCAAGAAATACAACTTGCCGCGGCTGTTCATATAGCCTGCCTCGGCGGCGGCTTGAGCATCCGAGCCGAAAAAGAGATCTACCCTCTGCGCTCCCCTTATAGCGCCACCGGTGTCCTGGTTGAGCACGAAGCGCAGGAACGGTGTCCAGCCGCGCAGACGGCCGGCAACATCGAGCACCGGCCTTTCCGAATAGATGAAGGCCAGCGCGCCGCGCGGAAAGAGCCTTGAGTCAGTCGCGATGGAGCGACCGGCAGTGACCGGAACTTCCAGGCTGCCGAGCGGGCCTGTGGAAAGAAAGCGGAAGAAGACATAGCTTTCGTTGTGCGCCAGAATACGGTCGCGTTG
>DATACQ010000794.1:0-5712 GCA_036258955.1 Binatia bacterium | reverse complement strand
ACCCGAGCATATTTCTCACCATCACCCAGCCTGCGGACCGAAACGGCTCGCAAACCGTAGCGCGACTCTTCCGCCTGTAGCTCGGGCGCGCCGTCACGGTTGAGCCGGGCGAGATCGGCAATGTTGTTGCAGTGCAAGAAGGTCGTGTGGCTCGAATCAAAATCGCCCTCAAGGCCCTGTAAATAGTTACACTCGAGATAAGCTTTGATCACGTGCCTGTTCGGCGCAGGCGTGCTGACCCATTCGTAGTCTGGAAACAGCGGAACTCTTTCGACCGTCCCGAGGTAGGCGAATACGATGCCTGCATGTTCTACACACGGATAGGCCTTATGCCTGAGTTTTTGTTTGAAGTCGCTAGACTGCGGCTCCGCGGGAGTCTCGAGCACCCGACCTTCCACGTCGTACGTCCAGCCGTGATAGATGCAGGTCAGACCGCAGTTCTCGCTCCGCCCGTAAAAAAGTGATGTGCCACGATGAGAGCAGTGTTCACCGAGCAGTCCAGGCTTGCCATTGCTGTCGCGAAAGGCAACCAGGTCCTCGCCTAAAAGCCGCACACGTAGGGGCGGGCAGTCAGGGTGTGGAATCTCTTCGGATAAGAGCGCCGGGAGCCAGTAGCAGCGCATCACTGCGCCCATCGCTGAGGCCGGGCCCACCCGCGTTAACCGTTCATTTTCTTCGCGGGAAAACATGATGCAGTCTCCGCTAGGCGCGATGCGTGCGCCGCAGCGGCGCCGATTCCGGGAGAATTCGGCGTAGGCGGCTCACCCATCGTGCGTCAAGCTGCGTGACCTTCTAGTACCGCTGCGCTGCGACTGTCAAGTCGAGCGGCGCACGGTGCCGCGTCACCGCACCCGCTCTTGCCGCTCAGCCGCGCTGAATGGTGTTTGCAGCGCGGGAATCACTTCTCGCGCGAGCGTCTCCACTTGGCCGTGAAAGGCTTTCCTTGGCCCGCACGGGCGCATGACGAACTTACTAGCACCGACCCCAATATAAGCCTGAATTCGGTTGCGAATCGCGTCAGGGCTGCCGAGCGCGGCGTACTCTTGCACCGGAATATCCGGGCGGCGGCGAAGAAATGGCCCCGCGTTCTGCAACGCTTCCTCCGCACTACGCGCAACATGGTATGGAATCAGGACACCATAGTGATCCTCCGGGATCTCGCGTCCGAACCCGCGCGCGAAATTGCCAATCGCCTCTATGCCTTCGCCAACCTCATTGGGCGTCGCATTGGACGTGAGCCAACCGTCGGCAAGCTGCCCGGCGCGCCGTAATGCAGCCCTGCTCCGACCGCCGACCCACAGCGGAATTCCTGGTTCTTGATATGGCCGCGGCAGCAGCGTCAAATCACGGGCGCAGTAAAACTTGCCGTCGAAGTTGACGTTTTCCTCGCTCCACAACTTTTTCATCAACATAATGGCCTCGTCTCCTCTCCTGCCGCGCTCCTCCTTGCGCACCCCCGTCGCCTCGAAGTCTTGCGTGTCGTCACCACCAATACCAACAACCAAGAGAAGCCTGCCTTTGCAAAGAAAGTCCAAAGTGGCCAGTTGCTTGGCGAGCACCACCGGCTGGCGGGTCGGCAAGACCAGAGCGCTGGTGCCAAACTTCATGTTGCGCATACGTGAGGCCATGTAGGCCATGAAAACGATCGGATCCAGGGTGATTCTCGGAGCGACGATGCGATCGCTCACCCAGATCGAATCGATCTCCCAGCTCTCGCATTGATCGATAAAATCCAGCACCTCGTCCGCCACGCTTACATCGGAAATCGCATCCCCGAGAGTAATACCGATCCGAACTTTCATCCTTCCGCCTTCATCCTTTATCCTTTCCTAAAGGTGCGGCATGATTTCGTTGGCGCAGATCTCCAAATGTTCCATTTCGTCGAACATCGGATTGAACACGATCTGCTGGGCGCCGGCCTTAACGATCGCCTGGATCTCCTGCGTGCATCTCTCGGCGCCGCCCCAAATCGCCACCCTCGGCCCCAGATCTGAATTCTTGTAGCGCCGCGCAAACCACTCGCGGATGCGCCGCTCGCCCCGGCTCTCATCCTTGTCCACCGCCAGGTACACGCGTTTCGCAAAATGAAACGTAGCGGGATCGCGCTTGTCTTCCGACAGCATTTCGCGGATGCGTGATGACTCCCGGACGAATGCATTCGACGACGACGAACCGGCGCCCATCCAGCCATTGGCATACCTCACTGCCCGGCGCAGAGCGTTCTCATGGTGGCCGCCGAAGATGATCGGCAGATGAGGTTTTTGGACGGGCTTTGGCTCCATCGAAACATCTTCGAAATTCCAGTAGCGCCCCTGAAAGCTCGCTCTGGGTTCGGTCCAGAGAAGCTTCATGATCTGAACGGCTTCAGTGAAGCGCGTCACTCTTCCCTCGCGTGTATAGCCAAACACATCTTCCTGAGATCCCAGATGTCCGCCGCCCAGTCCAACGCCGAGGACCGCCCGCCCGCCGCTCATGGTGTCCAAGCTGGCATAAGCCTTTGCCAGTTGAATGGGATTGCGCAGCGGCAGCAGAATCACCGAAGTTCCCAGTCGCAGCCGGGTCGTAATCGCGGCAACGTAGCTAAGCAACGTCACCGGCTCAAGCATAGTGAAATCTCCAATGATGCGCTCCTGTAGCCACAAACTGTCATAGCCCAGCATCTCCGCGCGCGCGGCAAACTTTCGGATGTGCTCCATATCCACAGGACCATCGAAGAAGACCTGGGGAAGCTCGATGCCGCACGGCGTGTGGTGGTTCGAAGCCATACACTATTAACTCCGCTTTTACACTTTCTATGATCTCACCACGAAAGACACGAAGTAGAAATTCTATTTCGAAATTTCCTTCGTGTTCTTCGTGACCCTCGTGGTGAGGGTCCTAACTTACGCCGTATAGTCGCGCGCAGTTATCCCAGAGAATCTTTCTTCTTGAAGGGCTCGGCATTTCCATCGCCATGAAATGGTTGATGGCATTGGGCCAGTGAGAATCGGCATGGGGATAATCCGTTGAGATCACGACGTTGTCGTCGCCAATTCTGCGCAGCACGTCTTCGATTAAATGCTCTTCCACATCGACTGAGATGAAGCACTGACGCAGAAAGTAATCGCTGGGCTTCATGCTCAGAGGCTCGCTTGCGTACTGTTTGCGTAGATCCCACCGTTCATCGAGACGATAAAGCACCCAGGGCAACCAGCTACAGTTGCCTTCAAGAAAAGCGACCTTCAGATTGGGAAAGCGCTCCAACACGCCGCCGGCGCAGAAGCTGCCGACCGCCAGCATCAGCTCGACCGGGTTGCGAAAGGCATTGATCAAGATGGCTTCATTGGCGTGCCCTTTGAAGCGGTGGACCACTTGATCGGTGTTAGGGTTCGCCGCCGGATGGAAACAAACCGGCACCCGCAGTTTCTCGGCTTCGCGCCAAACAGGGTCGTAGTAGCGGTCGTGAATATGCCGGCCATTGGCCGGCTCCGGCACAAAACACAGTCCTATGGCGCCTAACTCTGTGATGGCGCGCCGGGTCTCGTCCACCGCGAGATCAACATCGTGCAATGTGATTAGCGCCGACGGCCGAAGCCTTTTAGGGTCAGCCTTGCAAAAATCGGCCATCCAGTTGTTCCAGGCGCGGCACAAATCGGTGGCATATTCAGGCTCGAGACTATCATCGCAGTGGAGTGGAAACGTTCGAAACAGCACCGCTACATCCAAGCCTTCCTCATCCATCGCCTCTAGTTGGGAGAGCGCATCGTAGTTGCGCTTAAGCGGCTTTTCATAACGATGGGCGACGAAATCCTCGCCAGGGGCAGCCTCGCCGGGAATAGGTTTTGGGGTCGTGCTGGCCAACGCCTGCACGCCGGAAGATCGGATGGGTTTGCCGTCAGCGAACGTGAATCTGACCTGACCGTGCTTTGTTCTTGGCTGCCCGCGCGGAATTCTATCGCCCCATTTGGGATTCATATACTTCAGGTAGACATCGTGCGGTTCGAACACATGCATATCGCTATCGAGAATCTTGAATCCGTCTCTGCTCATTGGTACACCCTCCCGCTCTGGCCTATAGCTAAACGCTTAGCCAGGTTGCCTCCCGCCTGTCAACTCGAGTTGAACGCGATATTAGGCGGATGAAAACGTTGTCTGCGGAACCTGAACTCGAATGCGAAACTCAAACCCTGCCGCCAATCAGCTTGACAGTCGCCTCTCGGGAAAGATAGATAACACTCACAAATGCCACGGCATTTCACGGAGGAGAAAATGACAAGCAAGAATTCCAGGCTTTTTTGGATACCTCTAGTTTTGCTCGCAATGGTTGCTGCAACAAACGGAACAGCTTCCGCACAGAGCCGCGTTTCCGTCGGAGTGACCGAAACTATTGAAACCCACAACCCTTACGGCGACAGCGTCTCGCTTCTGTATGGTATTTGGAGTGAAATCACCGGTCCGTTTTGCACCTACAACTATAACAAGGGAGATTTTGAAGGCCGGCTTGCCGAACGCTGGAAAGTAGAGAACCCGACGACCTGGTTGTTCTATCTCAACAAGAGTTACAGGTTCAACGACGGTTCTCCAGTAACGGCGGATGACGTCGTCCACTCTATGATGAACCGCGTCATCGGTGATCCGCAATCGAAGCAGAAGGCTTCGGTCGCCGGGCCCATCGTCAAAGCGGAAGCCGTTGATCAGTTCACGGTGAGATTCACGACGGATAAGCCCGCCGCCCCACTGCTGGGGTTCGTCTGTGATCGGTTCATTGTCACGAGCAAAGCGATGTTCGACAAACACGGAAGAGACGTCGCAGACAAGCAACATCTGATTGGTGCCGGCCCCTATCGGCTCAAGGAATTGGTTCCGGGTCAGCGGATGGTCATCGCTAAAAACCCGAATCATCCTGAAATAAAGAAACACCCCAACGCTCCCGACGAGGTTGTTTATCGGGTAATGCGAGAAACCGAACAACGGGTAACCGCCTTGCTCAACAATGAAATTCAAATCGGCCAATTTATCCCGCCCCATTTGCGCCACCGGGTCGAAAAGGCGCCCAACATGAAGATTACGCCGGTGGACTCGGTCGAGATCATGTTTCTCGCGATGCAGCCGAAGCCTCCATTCGACAAGAAAGAAGTACGTCAAGCGGTCTGCCATGCCATCAATCGTGATCAAATCATCAAGACTTTGCTCGAAGGCTTCGCCAGCCGCCTCGATGGTCCCATCGGTCCGGGCCAATATGGCTATGACCCCAATCTCAAGCCGAAGATGGACTATGATCCGGAAAAAGCCAAAAAGCTTTTGGCGCAAGCCGGATTCGCCAATGGTGTGGATGTGGAACTGCAAACACCCGTGGGCCGCTATACGTTAGACAAGCAGCTCACGGAGGCGATGATCCCCATGCTGAACGCCGCGGGATTTCGCGCCCGGCTGCTGACCCCGGAATGGCCGACTCTTTGGGCGAACGTGCAAAAAGGAACGGTACCCTTCTACTACATGGGCCGTGGCTCGGTGCAAGATCCCAGCGCCGCGCTGCACCAATATTTTCGTACCGGCGAAACTCCCAGAATCGGTTACTCCAACCCCAAGCTCGATGAGCTACTCGACAAGGAGCAGGCCGAGTTCGACCCGAAAAAACGCCGGCAGTATCTGTCACAGGCCATGAGTAACTTAACTGAAGAGGCGCCGGCGTGCTTTATGTGGCGCCATAAGTTGCTCTGGGGCATAAACAAA
>DATACQ010000793.1:0-7601 GCA_036258955.1 Binatia bacterium | reverse complement strand
GCCGATGCAAAGAATCATCGATCCGTTGCAGCTTATGGGAGCGCAAATCACGAGCGAAGCCGGCAACGGTCTTGCTCCATTGGAGATTCGTGGCGGGAGCTTGCGCGGCATCGACTACCGCATGCCCATTCCTAGCGCGCAGGTCAAGTCCGCCATATTGCTAGCCGCGCTGCAAGCGCGCGGCGCGACGACTTTGGAGGAGCCGATGAAATCCCGTGATCACACCGAAGTGATGCTACGGGGCTTTGGCTGCCGAGTCGAGAATGAAGGCGCAATCGTCAGGCTGGAAGGCGGCCAAGAGCTCCACGCCCAGGACGTCCGGATTCCGGGGGATATCTCCTCGGCGGCTTTTTTCCTGGTGGCTGCGGCAACGGTGCCCGGATCGGAGATCGTGATTCGTGACGTCGGATGCAATCCGACACGGGACGGGGTGCTGGAGGTACTAAAGCGCATGGGCGCGAACATCGAAGTTTTCAACGAACGGGCCGAAGCCGGCGAGCCTGTGGCGGATATCCGCGCGCGCGGCAGCGCGCTGCGCGGGGTGGAAATTGAACCGGAGCTGGCCGCGCGAACCATCGACGAATATCCGGTCCTGTCGATTGCGGCTGCTGTCGCCGACGGCATCACGACTTTTTCGGGCGTCAAAGAACTCCGCTACAAAGAGTCGGATCGGATTGCTGCCATGACTCAGGGACTTCGAAATCTCGGGGTGCGGGTGGACGAACGGGAAGATGGCATGACCATTCACGGCGGCCGGGGGCTGAGCAGTGGAGCCGTGCGCAGTTTCGCGGATCATAGGGTCGCGATGTCGTTCGCCGTGGCGGCGCTTTCGAGCGCCGGAGGTGTCGATATCGACGACGTTGAATGCGCGAATATTTCGTTTCCAAGCTTCTTTGACTTGCTGGACAAAATGCGTTTGCAATGAGGGTAAGGACGGAGGATAGTCGCTCCACCGCGTTTGTGCGGTTTCCAGTTAAAGGGATGAGCCCTGTGCTACAAAGCGCTGCTAAGGCACGTCTGGTTCTGGTCTTGAGCGGCCCATATCGGGGTTAATATAGTTAAATGAGCGCCGTGGTTGTCGCCATTGACGGGCCCTCTGGCTCAGGCAAGAGTACGTTGGCCAAACGACTCGCCAAGGAACTTGGTTTTAGCTATTTGGATACCGGCGCTATGTACCGCGCACTGGCGTTAAAGATGTTGCAACACGGCATAGAGCCGGAGGAATCCAACCGATTGGCTGCTTTATTGCGGCAAACGGAAATTGAACTGCGGGAACAAGAAGGGCGACTTGAGGTGCTACTTGACGGCATAGATGTCGCGCACCTGATTCGTACTCCCGAAGTCAGTCAGATGGCTTCCAGAGCTTCGGCGCGAAAGCTCGTCCGGGAGCGCATGCTGGAGCTGCAACGGGCAGCGGCGAGAAAGGGTTCGATCGTCGCTGAAGGTCGCGATATCGGAACCGTCATTTTTCCGGCCGCACAGGTAAAGATATATCTCGATGCGACGGTCGCCGAGCGCGCGCGCCGCCGTTTCGAAGAACTACGCGCCAATGGGCGGCAAGTCTCCATCGAGGAGACTGTTCGCGAGTTAAGCGAACGAGACCGCCGCGACAGCGAGCGCGATCTTGCGCCTCTGCGAAGAGCTGCGGATGCCGTGGCCGTTGACTCGTCTTCGCTCACCGCTGATGCGGTCGCCGAACGTGTTCTCGAATTGGTACGACTACGAGTACAAGAGAATTCATCAAAATAAGAAGATCGGAGCTAAAGGTTCATGGCCGAAGAAGATGTGAATAAGGGCGCCGCCTCGGCGGGAGCCAACGAGTTCGAAGCGATGTTTGAAGAAAGCCTCCGGACGGTGAAACCGGGAGGTGTAGTTAAAGGACGAGTGGTGGGAATCACCGCAACCCATGTGCTTATCGATGTTGGCTACAAATCGGAAGGGCAGATTCCGATTCAGGAGTTCACCGACCGGCAGGGCAATCTTCAGGTTAAGGTAAACGACGAGGTCGATGTTTTTTTTGCATCATCGGATGGTGAAGGCGGCGGCATCGTCTTATCGCGTCAGCGCGCGGAGAGCATCAAAGTCTGGGAAGATCTGGAAAAGGCTTTCAACGAAGGAACCCCCGTGGAAGGCCTGATCGTTGGCAAGGTCAAAGGCGGCTTTAAGGTCGATGTCGGTGTGCCGGCGTTTCTTCCAGGCTCCCACGTCGATATCCGGCCCAGCCGCAATCTGGACAAGTTTATCGGCACGACCGATCGCTTCGAAGTGGTAAAGTTTAATCGCGCACGCGGCAACGTCGTGGTCTCACGCCGTACATTGCTGGAAAAAGAACGCGATGTGATGAAGCAGGAAGTTCTGAAAGTGCTCGAAGAGGGGGTTATCCTCGAGGGCACCATTAAGAACATCACCGGCTACGGTGCCTTCGTGGAGCTGGGAGGGATTGACGGCATCCTTCATATCAGCGACATGTCGTGGGGTCGCATCGCCCATCCCTCGGAGGTCGTTCAAGTGGGTGATAAGGTAAAGGTAGTCGTGCTGAAATTCGATGCTCAGAAAGAGCGTATCTCGCTGGGCATGAAGCAGCTCACTCCGGATCCTTGGCACACCGTGGCGCAGAAATATCCGGTGGGCACCCGGGTGGAAGGGAAAGTCATCAGCTTGATGGATTACGGGGCATTCGTTGAGCTAGAAAGCGGGATCGAGGGGCTCATCCATATTTCAGAGATGTCGTGGACGAGAAAGATTGCGCATCCATCCAAACTGCTTCAGGTAGGGCAGGGGGTCGAAGTCGTTGTCCTGAACGTCGATCCCGCACATCGGCGCATTTCCCTCGGCCTCAAACAAGTCATGGCCAATCCTTGGGAAGAAGCCAAGGAAAAATACCCGGTCGGAAGCGTGGTAAAGGGACCGGTGCGTAACGTGACCGATTTCGGGATTTTTGTCGGCATCGAAGAAGGAATTGATGGCCTCGTGCATATCTCGGACATTCATTGGACTAAGAAAATCAAGCATCCCTCGGAGCTCTACAAGAAGGGCGATATCGTGGAAGCGAAAGTCTTGGGAGTGAACGTCGAAAACGCCAGATTTTCACTCGGTATCAAGCAGATGAGCTCCGATCCCTGGCAAGTGGTCACCGAGCGCTATCCGGTGGGAGCGAAGATCAAAGGACAAGTGACCAGCGTTCCGGATTTTGGTGTTTTCGTGCGCATTGAAGAAGGCGTCGAAGGATTGATTCACGTCTCACAACTCAGCACAGAACGGGTCGACAAGCCCTCGAGTCTGTACAAACCTGGGGACGAGGTTGAGGCGGAGGTCATCAATATCGACACGCACGAAAAAAAGATCGGCCTCAGCATCAAAGCTCTGCGCCGTTCCGAAGAGCGCCAGGAGATGGAGAACTATCTAAAGAAAGAAAAAGAAGGCGGCAGGTTTTCCTTCGAATCGCTGCTCAGCGATGAACTGCGACTGGACCGCGAGGACGAAGGCTCAACCCGTCGCAAGGATAAGTAGATAGTTCGCTTGTGGAGAGCTGTTTCTTATGAATAGCCGCCATCCAATCTTGAAAGGCCTGGGCCTACTTGGAATTTTTGTTCTCGTCGTATTCGCCGGCGCGTTCTTCTTCGCATACCTGACCGGCGGCGAGTCAAAGGTATTGTCGATGTTGTCGGATGACGGTGTGGGCGTTTTGGTTATCGACGGGGCCATCGATGATTCGCGCCAGCCACTGAGCGAACTGAAGCGCTACAAAGAAGCGCCTTGGATCAAGGCAGTGGTTGTGCGCATCGATTCCCCAGGCGGTGCCGTGGCGCCGACGCAAGAGATCTTCGAAGAGATCCGCAAGGTCAAAGCCCAAAAACCGGTGATCGCATCCATGGGCGGCATGGCGACCTCGGGGGGCTACTATATCGCGAGCGCCTGCGACAAGATCATCGCGAATCCGGGCACGTTGACCGGCTCCATTGGCGTCATCATGCAGCTCGCCAATGTCGAAGAGCTGATGAAAAAAGTCGGCATTAAAGGCATCAACGTGAAGAGTGGCCCCAATAAAGACATCGGTTCTCCTTTTCAGGAGTTGTCGGCCGAAGGACGCGCAATTCTGCAGGGGGTGGTAGACAGCGTTCACAGTCAGTTCATAAGCGCTGTGGCGAGGGGCCGGGACATGGATGAGGCTGTGGTGCGCAAGCTCTCCGACGGCCGCATCTACTCCGGCGCGCAAGCCAAAGCTCTCGGCTTGGTGGACAATTTTGGAACTCTCGAAGATGCCATCGATCTTGCTGCAAAGCAGGCGGGAATTGAGGCCGAGCCCGCGGTTTATTATTCACGCCCTGAACGCGAGAGTGTGTTGGATCGGATCTTTTTCGGAGTATTCGGGTTGAAGCTGCAGCGAGCTGAGACGAGCTGGCTGCGTTATGAATGGTCGCCGTCACTGCTCCAATGACGGTTCAAACGCGCGATCGGATAGGAGTAAATTTAGCTGGCAAATTCGCCGCTGGGGGCAAGGTTATGACAAAGAGAGATTTGATTGATGAAGTAAACAAGCGTTTCCCGCATCTCTCGCGGAGAGACTCCGAAGTGATCATCAACGCAATTTTCGACGCTATGGTCGAATCGTTGGCGCAGGGCGATCGTATTGAAATACGCGGTTTTGGCAGTTTCGTGGTTAAGCAGCGACGGGCGCGGCAGGGCCGCAACCCTAAGAGTGGAGAGTTGGTTTCGGTGGCGGCTAAGCGCGTGCCGTTCTTTAAAGTCGGCAAAGAATTACGTCTTCGCGTGGATGGGAAACCCTACGATCCGGAAGACACGGACGATGACGGAGCCGACGCGTGAGGCAGTTGTGGGCCCCGTGGCGAATGGTCTACATCGACCAAGGCGACAAAGACGAAGGCTGCATTTTTTGTACGAAGCCGCGGCATCCCGATTCGCGCGAGGCGCTAATCTTGACCCGAACCAAGCACTCGCTGGTCATGCTCAACAAGTACCCTTACAACAACGGGCATTTGCTGTTGGCGCCTAAACGACACGAGCGGCAGCTCGAAGACTTGCCGGACGACGAACACGCTGATCTGCAACGGGCGCTCCGGCGCTCGTTGGCGATCGTGCGCGCCGTGCTCAATCCCGGCGGCATCAACGTAGGCATGAATTTAGGCAAGTGCGCGGGGGCGGGGGTGGAAAACCATCTACACTGGCATGTGGTACCGCGTTGGGAAGGCGACACGAATTTCATGCCCGTGCTGGACGACACCCGTGTTATGCCGCAGCTTCTGCTCGAGAGCTACGACAGGTTGAAGCCGCATTTTGCGACCATGGAAAAATAAAGCTACAAACAAGTAGGGATGCGCCGGCAGAGAAAGAACTTGTACTGAAGAGTTTTGGTTTGGCGTAGGGAAATGACAGTGTAGAGTTAATCAAGATCGCAACGCCGAAGTGAGATGTGCGGAAACGTGGACTATCAGCAACGTCCTAAAACAATCAGGGGAGGCCGAATCACGTGAGCGAAGCAAAAACGTTTGGGGAACTCAAAAAAAGCGGCATCGAAGTTTTGTCTGTCCGCGACGAGATGCGTAAAAATCTCGTGCATTGCTTGGAAACCGGCAAGCGGATTCTGCCCGGGATCGTAGGTTACGATGAAACCGTCGTACCAGAGATCGAAAACGCGATCCTCTCCGGCCACCATATGGTGTTTCTCGGCGAGCGCGGCCAAGCGAAGTCGCGCATCATTCGCGGTCTCGTAAGTCTTTTGGAGGAGCGCATTCCAATCGTGCAGGGCTGCGAAATCAACGACAACCCGTATCAGCCGATATGCCGCGTTTGCCGCAAAAAGGCGGAAGAGATGGGCGACGCGCTGCCCATCACATGGATCGATCGCGATGCGCGTTATGGCGAAAAGCTCGCAACTCCCGATGTTTCCATTGCCGATCTCGTCGGTGAAATAGACCCGATCAAAGTCGCCGAGGGTCGATATCTCGCCGATGAAGAAACCATCCATTACGGTCTGGTGCCGCGCACTAATCGTGGCATCTTCGCCATCAACGAGCTGCCGGATCTCACTGAAAAGGTGCAGGTCGGCCTGTTTAATTTAATGGAGGAAAAGGACGTTCAGATCAAAGGTTACAAAATTCGCCTGCCGCTGGACGTAGTCATCGTCGCGAGCGCCAACCCCGAGGATTACACCAGCCGCGGCCGGATCATTACACCCCTCAAAGATCGCTTTGACATGCAGATCCGCACCCACTACCCCAAGAAGCTTGAGGATGAGCTGATCATTATGGAGCAAGAAGCCAGTTCCATGGAGAAGCGCAGCAAAAAGGTCGAGGTGCCGTCCTTTATGAAGGACATCTTGGGGAATCTTACATTCGAGGCACGCAAGTCCAATGAAATTAACCAGTCTTCCGGAGTTAGCGTGCGAGTCACCATCAACAATTACGAGAGTTTGATCAGCAATGCCGAGAAACGGGCGCTGCGCTGCAAAGAGAATGACATTGTGCCCCGCATCAGCGATCTTCATGCCTTGTTGGCTTCCACTACAGGCAAAATCGAGATTGAGTATGTGGGAGAGGATAAGAAAGAAGGCGAGCTGGTGGAAAAACTGCTCAACCGCTCTATCGTCAAAGTCTTTGACCAGCGATTTAGCCTCAATGCACTGCAAAAAGTCGTTGAGTACTTCAACAGCGGCTGGGGCGTGGAGGTGTCGGATCAAATGCCCTCGCAGGACTACCTCGAAGGAATAAAGGAAATTCCCGGATTGAAGGAAGCTATCCGCACCCTCGGTATTCAAGAGTCGCCGACCTTAATGGCGTCCGCTACGGAGTTTGTTTTGGAAGGACTCCATCTCCACCAGAAACTCAACAAAGAGGTGGAAGGCGGCCGCGCCACTTACGGCAAATAAGTCATGTGCGGCTGATCGAACAGCGTTGCGGCGCTTTCACGAGAGCAGAGGCAATCAAGGCGAACACCATTCATGAGAACGATTCGATATAGCCGTTGGGACGCTAGTCTCAGAGACGGTCTTGATCCTGACTCGGTGTTCGATCAGCTCAACGATTACATGAACGACACCGGCGATCTCCAACAGGCCATGCGGCGCTTGATGCAAAAAGGCATGAAGCAAGGAGAAAACCAAAGTAAGGGAATCGATGATCTCCTCGCACAAATCGCTAAGGAGATGCGCAAGCTTTATGATGAACACCGGCTCCAGGCTGCCCTCGACGAAGTGCAGGAGCAGTTGGAGTCAGTCGTCAATGAGGAGCGTAAGACGCTCGACGAGCTCAGCGATGCCGGCCAGGACACTCAATCCAAACAGCAATTTCTGAACGATCTGCCCGGCAAGGTAAGCGATGCGCTTGAGAAACTCACGTCCTATCGCTTCGAAAGCGCCGATGCGGCGAAGGAATTCGAGAAGCTCTTGATGCGCCTCGAGCAGATCCGCAAGCTCGAAAATTGGCTGCGCCGCGAGGGCAGTCTGTTTCGCGGTCAAACGCCGGTGCCCTTCGATCAGGCCCAGGAGCTGATGGAACACATGGAGGAGCTGCGCCGTTTGGAAGGACAGCTTTCCAGTATGCAGCTAAAGGATGTTGATCGAGAGTTGCTGGAAAAGCTCCTCG
>DATACQ010000792.1:0-6601 GCA_036258955.1 Binatia bacterium | reverse complement strand
AAACGGGTGGCAGCAATCATTCTGGAGCCCATCGGTGTCGTAGCGCCGGAGCGGAATTTTCTGGAGCAGGTGCGCGACCTGTGCAGCCGAGAAGGTTGTTTGCTGATATTCGACGAGGTGATTACCGGTTTTCGGCTCGCCCGCGGCGGCGCTCAGGAATATTTCGGCGTCGTACCCGATCTTGCTTGTTTCGGCAAAGCCATCGCGAACGGTTTTCCTCTTTCCGCCGTCGTCGGGCGCCGTGAGATCATGAAGCACTTCGAGCAGACCTTTTTTTCCTTTACGTTCGGCGGCGAGGCGCTCTCTCTGGCTGCCGGCTTAGCCACTATGACGGAAATTGCCGAAAAAGAGGTGATCGCTCACAACTGGGAGCAAGGCGCGAAGATCAAAGATGGTTTGAATGTTTTGGCGCGGCAACTGGGCATGCAGAATTTCGTGCATTGCGTCGGCTTGCCGCCGCGCACGGTGGTCAGCTTTTTTGATGAGAGCGGACGCGAGTCCCTCCTGGTCAAGAGCCTCTTTCAACAGGAATGTCTCAAGCGCGGAGTGCTGTTCTCGGGCGGTCACAATATTTGTTTCTGCCACAGCGACGATGACGTTGAATACACTCTGCGCGTTTATCGCGCGGCGCTGGAGATCACCGCAGACGCCATCCGCCGCGCCAACATTGAGGAAATGCTGGAAGGTGAACCGGTGCAGCCGGTGTTTCGTCGAGCATAGCAGGGGACCTAACCGGTGAAGAAGAAAACTCGGAAGCCAAGCCGCACAGTAAGTTCGCCGCCGCCACCGCAAGATCATCCGCAGTCGAAGGGTAAGCCACGCATCTTGTTTGCTGTCGGCGATGCCGATTTTGGATATTCCGAGACCAAGATATGGCGGCTCGCCAAAAAGTTGAAAGATGAAACCGGCTGGAACATCGTTGGGGTATCGCACGACCGGGAGGCTCTACAGGCAGCGAAAAATCTCAAGCTCGATGTGGAATTCGTTGGCATTGAATCGCCCGGCGTAAGCGTCGCAGACCGGCTGCGAGCTACTGACGAAATGATCCGCGAAACCGCCCAACTGCACATCCCAGGAACCCAATTACCCTTATGGAAGGTGCTGGCGATGGATGACTTCTTGTGTTCACTGCAGCTTTTTGGCGCCCAGCCTTCTGTTCCGCTCACTGCGGATGCCATTGTCGTGCCGCTGATGGGCGTCGACAACAATACGCGGGCTAGTTGCGGCCTTTACACTTGGCTCGTATCAGAGGGGAGTCGCAGAGGGATTCCCATCGTCGGTTTGGAGGTGAGCCCGTTAGGCAATAAGAACACCTTGAGCCAGCTGCCGGTGGATCATTATGCGGTTAAATCCGATTGGGCAAGAGAGTTTCTTGTGCGCCACCGTATCGCTTCTCCCCAGAAGGTTTCGGTATTGCGCTGGGAGGAAAGCTATTGCTCGTTTCCAGGTACGGAGGATTTCACTGAAGCCTTTCTGGAGCTCGAGCCCAAGGCACGCCAGATGCTCAACATACCGGAGGACCACTTCATCATCATGATTCCTCATCATGTCGCCTTCCTCTGGGAGATCCGCAAGATACTCGAGGGGCTGGCCGCGCTCGACTTCCCGTTCAGCGTTGTGATTCGGGTCGACTCGCGAACCATACGGCGCCAATTTCATGAACGTGAGCTAGTGCTGGAAACCTACGGGAAAGAGCTTCGCGCGCTGCCGCACGTCGTGATCGATGAGCGAGTGGGGATAGGACTGCTTTTGCAACTGGCCGATCTAGTGATCGCCCCATTTGCTGGCACTACTACCGAGCGCGCCGCGCTGTGTCACAAGCGCGCGGTGATATGTCAGGCAATGGGTGAAGAGGGCTGGCAGGGGGAGTTCCTCTATTGGGAGCACCATCCTGAGAAGATCCCGGAACTCTTGCGCACTTGGAAAGAGAAGGGCTGGCTCGAGCGCAAGCGGTTGGCCAGCATTATCGCCGGGCTCGCCGGGGTCGCGGCGAGGGCTGCGGCTTAGATGGTCAGGCTTAGAGCCGTTTCGTAATTGGCACCCCGGATCATGTCATTACCGGAGATCTCATGAACACGCTTTCAGGGAAAAAAGCGCTTTGTTTCATCGCGCTGCCGCACCACAATCGTTTTCTGGTGCCCATCATGGAGGCTTTACAAGTTGAAGGAATGCGGGTCATCTATTTTACCGCTGCCGCCGAGGGAGCTTTCGAGATCACCCTTAATCAAGCAAACCTGCCGTATCGTCATGTGCTGGATTATGCCGATGAACAAACACGCAGCCGGGCTTTCAATGGATTCATGGAGCTGCGATCCAGTTGGCAAGAGAAAATCCTCCATCATCATACATTTCAATCGGTTCCTGTGGTCATTCAGGACAAGGTCATTCGGGCGGCAGTGGAAAATTACCACACTCTCGACAGGATGCTTGAAGTAGAACAGCCGGACCTGCTCTTCGCGCTGCACGAGCTAAATCCGTGGGGTAAAATTCTCGGTTATCTCTCTCATGTCCATCGCGTCCCCTATTTCACGCTGCAAGAAGGTTTGTATTACGCCGACACTCATTACTATCGTTTCCACACCGACTTCTCGACCGCCTGTTTGGTTTGGGGCGAGGCCTGTCGCCGGACATTGCTCAAAGCGGGCTGCGGGAACGACAAGATCTATCCCGTGGGGAACACGCATATCTGGGGCGCCAAAACCGAAGCGACTTCGTCACAGAGCGTGGGCGAGATACGCGCCACCCTAGGCATTGGACCTGAGAAGAAGATAATCCTGTTTCTCATGTCGCATTCTCATTACCAACCGTTCGACGCGCGAGTTTTCCTTGAATGGATGAAGCGCCGGGGTGACGTGGTGGCGTTATTCAAATGGCACCCGGTAACGAGCAAAGACATCGTCGCGCGCGCCCTCGAGCGCGTGCCCAAGGATGCGCCAGTGATCAATGTTCCGGAGTTCGATACTTACCGGCTGATCGGCGCAAGCGATATCTGCATCACGGTCGGCAACTCCACCACGGGGCTGGAGTCGATTGCCTTCGGTAAGCCGCTCATCGAGTGCCGGCTGCCGGATCAAGCCTACTCCTTTGTCGAACAAGGAGTAGCGGAGCCGGCGCTGGGCTTCGAAGATATGGGCGAGAAATGCGAAGCCATCATGTCACACGGGCTGCCGGCCGCCAGACGGCGCGAGGTGGAAAAGTATCTCGCCGACAATTTCGCTCACCAGGATGACCGCACGATGAAGCGGATCATCGAACTGGTTTCCGAATCTCTCGCGGCCCGCCGCAACGGAGACGCTCTTGAGCAGCGCATCAATACGGCAAGCGGGGTGGACTTTCCGTGCTCGATTCTCTTGCCGGTAAACGATGGCCCGCCGGAGGCGCTCCTAGCGACTTTGGCCAGCATTGCCGAAAAAACCGCAGGCGAGATCTATGAAGTTATAGTGGTTGACTGCTCAACATTGCAGGAAATTAAAGAGCTGCTTTCGGCGCTCGCCGGTGACGTGAGAATCATCCCCGGCCAGCCGCAGTGGAGCTATGGCGAAGCCTGCAACCGGGCCGCCGCGCATGCGCTTGGAGCTTATCTGACATTCTTAAAGACGGGGCTGCTTCTCAAGCAGGCCTGGCTTGAAGGCTTATTGGAAACCGCCAAAAGCGGACTGGATACCGGAGTGGTGGGCGGCATGATACTCAATGAGAACGGTCTCATTTGGCATATCGGAACCGCTTTTGACGTGAATCAGTCGCCTTTTTCGATCTATCGCTTGATGCCGCCGGAATTTTCCGGAGCGCGGAGAACTCGCTCTTTCCGAGCGCTCGAAACACCGTTCCTGGTGTCCCGCGAACTCTTCTGTCGCCTGGGCGGTTTCAGCTCGGAATTTTCGAACCGGTTTGAAGACATCGACTTCTGTCTCCGGGTCCAGCGTAAAACGGGCCTGCGGGCTCTTTATACTCCCGCAAGCGCCGTTACCCGCCAGGAGGTGAGTTGGCACGCCACGGATAAACAGAACCGCCTAAACCGCATCCGGTTTTATTCCAAGTGGACCGGCTTTGTTTGGCAGGATGATGAGTCGTACCTGAGGGAGGACGGCCTTACCCACGATGCTTTGAGCGCCCTCTACCGTGAGCTGGCGGGGCGGGTGGCCGATGGCGCTTGGCGGGCGTCGAATCCGCCCAGTCCCGGCCTGCAGATGCCCTTCTAACCGCTTCGTGCTTGCCTCGCTTCGCCGATTTGCCGCTCATCCGCCTGTAGCAGAATACATGTAGTCATTAAAGTCCCAAATAACGAGGGCCGATAGCCACTAAAGCGGGGAAAGGAAACCCCCGTAAAAAATATCAAGGAGGAACTATGGCCCTTATTATTAACACCAACATTTCTGCCCTTACGGCGCAGCGCAATTTGACGCGCGCCCAGGGCGGGTTGGAGAAGTCGATTCAAAGGTTGTCCACCGGCTTGCGCATCAACAACGCTGCCGATGACGCTGCCGGTCTCGCGATCTCTGACCGTTTGAGCGCCCAGATCCGGGGTCTCAATCAGGCGGTGAGAAACGCCAACGACGGCGTGTCCGCGTTGCAGACCGCCGACGGTTCTTTGAACGAGGTCTCGAATCTGCTCCAGCGCGCGCGCGAGTTGGCAGTTCAATCTGCCAATGACTCGAACAGCTCGACGGATCGCACGTCACTGAACGCTGAGGTGAGCAACATCCTCGCCGAGTTGGACCGCCTCGCCAGCACCGTGCAGTTCAACAACAGAAAGCTGCTCGATGGCACTTTCAGCAACGCGCAGTTCCAGATCGGCGCCAACGCCTACGAAACGGTTACATTCTCGATCGCCAGCGTAAACACCGCGGATCTCGGCGCGAAGGTTTTGCAAGGCAATTCGGTGAGCAGCACCGGTTTCACGGATCTCACCGCGACCTCGGCGATTACCGTCAACGGCGTGGCTGTCACCATCGGCGCGCAGACCACGATCGAGGGCGTCATTAACGCGATCAACAACAAGGCGGGTGACTCCGGAGCGACGGCTACGAAAAACGCTCAAACGATCGTTGTGGACACGGGCTTCGCGGGCTTGATCACCGGCGAGACCGGGACTTTGACGTTGAATGGCGTGGCGATCTCCCTCAGTACCGGTAATGCCAGCGCCGCTTCCGTCTTTATTGCAACCGTCAACGGCTACACCAACCAGACCGGCGTCGTCGCAGCCACGAACTCGGTGGGCGTCACGTTCACACGCTCCAGCGGCGGCACTATCTCTTTCCAAGAGACGACCGGTACGTTCGGGGTCGGCGATACGGTGGCGAGCACCGCTTCCCGTACTTTCAACGCGGGCTTTACCCTCAGTGTCGATCTGAACCGGACTTTGTCTGTTGTCTCATCCACAGTTGGTGATGACATCGGTTTCACGACCGGCGTAACCTCCACAGCCGTGACGTCGAAGGTCCTCAATGGCATTAGCATCCAGAACGTTTCGAGCTCGAATGATGCCATCGAAACTATCGATTTCGCGCTCACGAGGATGAACCGGCTGCGCGGCGATATCGGCGCTGTGCAGAACCGGTTCCTCTCCGCGATCTCGAGTTTATCGGTTGCTTCCGAGAATCTCTCGGCTGCTCGTTCGCGGGTTCGTGATGCGGACGTGGCGATGGAAACTGCAGAGCTAACCAGGAATCAAATCTTGATTCAGGCAGGCGTCTCAGTTCTGGCGCAAGCCAACCAGCTGCCGTCGGTCGCGCTTTCGCTTCTCGGCGGATAAGTAAGGGACGATAGCGTCCGGGGGAAGGAGAAAACTCCCTCCCCCGGGAACGTGGGAACATCCAAATGAAGGTTTCAACGATCTCGCATGAGGTCGTTCTTCCCGCGAATGTGCAGGCGGCTGCGGCACGAAGCGGAGGCGGGAAACCGGCCCCAAGAACGCAAGCCCCGGAAGAGCCGCAAACGGCGACTCGCCAAGCGCCACTAGCCGAGTTCAAAGTCTCTGTCGAGATGGTCATCAACGGCCAGAGCTTAGGACTGAGATTTTTCTACGATCGAACTGCCGATGTCCAGGTGATTCAGGTGGTGGACGAAGAAACGGGTGAGATTATCCGGCAGATCCCTCGGGATGAAGTAGTCGATTTTATGCGCCAGTTTGGCGATACCAAGGGTCACTTGTTCTCGCTGTGGTCCTAAGAGTCGCGCCGGCGTTTTTGCCGCCGTTGCTTTTTCCTCATTCCTCTTCGCTAGTACGTTTTTTCTTCTGATTTCGCCCTTAAGGCGGCGATTCACGCTCCGATTGTTCCTAGTGAGGCGAAGATGGCCAATATTCAGTTTGGTGGTCTGATCACGGGTCTGGATACCAACGCTCTGGTTGCCGGGTTGATGCAAGCAGAGCGGCGCTCGATCGCCCTTTTGCAAGGCCAAAAGGTGCGTTATCAGGCGCAGGACGCAGTTTTTGCGTCCGTCATCGGCGCTCTGGGGAGCCTCAAGTCTTCGGCGCAAAGCCTTTCGCTGTCGACGGACTTCATCAAGCGTTCCGCGACCACCAGTGATCCGGCAGTGCTTACGGGCTCCGCCAGCACCACGGCCAGCGTCGGCTCTAGTCTGATCGCCGTTGATTCCCTGG
>DATACQ010000791.1:0-2133 GCA_036258955.1 Binatia bacterium | reverse complement strand
AAAGCCGAAGGGAAGAAGCAAAACAACGTCGAAGAATATCGCGCCATCATCAAAGAATGGCACGATGCAGGCGTCGTCGTGCACACGGGCTATATTATCGGCTTGCCGTGGGACACCAAGGAACAGGTTCCTCACGACATTCAGTTCCTTATGAATGAAGTCGGCCCGGACCAGGCATCCTTTTTCATGCTGACGCCGCTACCGGGCTCCCATGATCATCGCGAAATGAGAAACCGTGGCGAATGGATGGACCCCGATTTCAACAAGCGTGATTCCTTCCACGCCACGATCAAACACCCGCGCATGACGGCGGAGGAATGGACCGAGGCGTACGAAAACGCCTGGAAGACTTTTTACAGCAAAGAGAACATGATCAGGGTGCTGTCGCGTTGGAAAGATCATTCGCGCAACTACTGGAATTTGATGTCGATCTTTTTCTGGTACAAAAACGCCGCGCTGATCGAGAAGCAGCACCCGATGATCGCCGGTTTTTTCCGTCTCAAAGAGCGCACGTCGCGGCGGCCGGGCTATGCAGTCGATTCTTTGTTGGTGCACCTGTGGAAGCGTACTAGGGAAGTTTCACGGCTCTTGCTGACCTGGACCAAATTTCTCAAGGAGATGGAAGAGGTCTGGCTGCAAACGCGCAACAGAAGCGAAACCGAGGAACGTTGCCTAGCGCAGCTTCAATGGCTGCAAACGGACGTTGCCCAAGCGCTCAGGATCGGGGAACTGCAAAAAATCTACGCCAACGCGAGAGAGTCGCTGTCTGAACGCGCGAAGAACCTGCTGGAGCCGCTGGAAGAACTCTCATCGAGAATCATTTCGAGTCGCGCCGACCTTCGCCGCGCCTTAAAACAATGGAAAAAACTCCATCGCCGCATTCAGGATCTGCGGGCGTGGGAAACCGGCAGCGCGCGACGCTGGCTCGACGAAATGCATGAAACCTTGAGCCATGTTCGCATCGGCAACCGTGTGCATGAATGGCAGGAATCCTACTCGCGGCTGCGCGAATCCTTGCCCCCGAAAATCTACCTTCAATGGCTCCGCTTCGATGCCATTAACAACCGCGTGTTCTATTCCCGTCAGGAATTGCAGCGCGTCTGGAGCCAGACCCTAACTGACCTGCGTCGCATGAAACTTTCCCAGATCCGGCCAATGAAATTCACCAGAGCGGTGATTAACGATTTCATGCTGACGACCAGTTTCGCTTTCACGATTAAGGATCTTTCGAAAGATTAAATTCTGCGCAAATTCTCCTTCGACGTTTAGATTCGGCTCTTAAAGGGCGGGATGCGAACTGTCGCGCTCGGCTCTCTCAACGGTTGAACCTTAACCCCGAAATTTAATGAAGTAAGGTGCTGCGGCCGGCTAAAGCGGCGAGTTACTCCCTGATATCGCCGGCGTCCGGCGCATCGGGCGCAAGCCTTAAGTAATTCTCAAAATCAGCCTTTGCCTGCGGAAAATACTCAAGCGCCTGATAAACGGCGCCGCGCTCTCGCAGATCTTCGGGGAGGTTCGGTTCCGCGATGATCATGCGGTCCAACGCCGCCAACGCCTTCACGTAGTCGCGCTGCTTGAGGTAAATGAACTTGAGATTATTGAGCATGCGTCTGAGAATTTGCCTTTTTGTAACGGCATCGAGTAAACGGTCCGTCCAAGGCACCGTGCTTCCATACAAGCCCTTAAGCAACTGACGCATACTCTCGGGAGTTTTGATGTCGCCGCCGTTAAAAGGATCAATGACGATTTGTTGGTCCTCGTCCAAATACTTGACGAGGAAATGGCCGGGAAAGCCGACGCCGCGCAGCTGCAACCCAATGCGACGCGCGATCTCTAAATACAGTACCGAGAGCGTTATGGGAATGCCTGTGCGGCGGTCGATGACATCGTTGAGGAAGCTATTTTTCGGGTCGAAGTACTGATCGTGATTCCCGCGGTAGCCTTTTTTTTGAAACAGAACGTAACTGAGCGCGGCGAGCGAGTGATGTAGATCGCTCCGGTGTGACCCGAGATGGCCCCTAACTTCAGCGGCCAGTTCGTCGATCCGCGCGAGATACGCTCCTACGTCGAGCTGGGGATATTCTGCGCGTGCGATGGCCAGCGCGGCCCTTCCGAGATCTAAGGCATCCTCCG
>DATACQ010000790.1:0-3425 GCA_036258955.1 Binatia bacterium | reverse complement strand
CGGCCGCGCGCGCCATGACCGGCAAATGATACGCCACTTCCCGCCGCCGGCTCCCCGGCAACAGCGCGATCACCGGTTTTTTTGGATCCAGACCCCACCGGGCCAGCGCCAAATCGCGCGGCGCGCCGGAGCGGATACTGTCCAGCAGCGGGTGACCTACAAAAGTCACATTAACTCCATGACGTTCATAGAACGATGCCTCAAACGGAAAAACCACCGCCATGCGGTCCACCCAACGCGCGATCTGTCGGACCCGGCCTTTGCGCCACGCCCAAATCTGCGGGCTGACGTAGTATAGCACGGGGATGTTCAGGCGCTTGGCGTATTTCGCCAAGCGCAAGTTGAATTCGGGGAAATCGATGAGCACCAGCAGATCGGGTCTGCGCTCGCGCAACGCTCGTCGCAAGAGCACGTAAGCGGCCCAGATATTTCTAAGGTTTCCCGCCAATTCAACCAACCCCATGCCCGAGAGCCGCGATACATTTAGCAGCGCTTCAAACGGCAAGCGCTGCAAGTGCTCTCCGGCGACGCCGAACAAAGACAAACCGGGATTGCGCTGGAGCAAGGCTTGGGCAAGCTGCGCCCCATGAACATCGCCGGATGCTTCGCCAATGACGAGCATCGCTTGCTTGCCGCGGCCAACAGCGCTCAACATCCTCCTCGCTAAAGCTGCGCGCTGATCATCGAAGCGATCTCCACCGCGCGCAGCCCCTCGGCGCCGCTCACCAACGGCAGCGAACGGCTGCGCACGCACTGCAAAAAAGAATCAATCTCGTCGGCGAGAGCATCGGCTTCTTGGATTTCAATAGTCTCGCCGCGGATGTCGAGCCAACCAGCGCCCGGGGACGGCTTGTGAAAAATCTGCACGCGGCGCTGATCGTAATCGATGGAGATGTATGCGTCGGGTTGAAAAAAACGCACTTTGCGCTCGCGCTTGAGCGAGACTCGGCTGGCGGTGACATTGGCGATACAGCCATTCAGAAACTTGATCCTGGCATTGGCGATGTCCGGTTTGTCAGTCAACACCGGCACGCCAACCGCTTCAACTCGCTCGACTGGCGAGCGTACCAAACTTGTGATCACGTCGATGTCGTGAATCATCAGGTCGAGCACGACATCGACGTCCGTGCCGCGCTCAACGAACGGCGCGAGGCGATGGCATTCGACAAATCTGGGTTCGTTGATAACGCCTTCGAGCTTACGGATCGCCGGATTGAAACGTTCGAGATGCCCTACCTGAAGAATGGCGCCATGGGCCGCGGCAAGTTCCACCAACTCGCGCCCCTGAGCAAGATCGACGGTCATCGGCTTCTCTACCAGGACATCCACTCCTTGGCTCAAAAAATCCCGAGCAATACGGTGATGTAACGCCGTCGGAACGGCAACGCTGACCGCCTGTACGCGTCCAAAAAGCGTCTGATATTCGCCCAGCGCCTCCGTCCCGCAGTTTGCCGCCACCTCACGCGCCCGTGCTTCATCGATGTCCACCACGGCACGCAAATCAGCGTCCGCCGATTGCGCGTACTTTTGCGCGTGAAACTTTCCTAAATAACCGACACCGATGACGGCCACGGGAATCGCGCTGCTCATGGTCGCAGGCATCAACCACTTACCGCGGCCACGACCACCCTACGCCGTGACGCTTCCCGCAACATCTCATCGCGTTCGAGCAAAATCGTCTTTTCCGCCTCCACCGCCAACGCCGCGCCTCTAACAGCATCGATATTCTTGATCGTCTCGACTCCTACAGCCGGCACATCGAAGCGAAGATCCTGGCGAGGTTTACTGACCTTTACGACCACACATCCTGAGCGAGCCAGACTTCCGCCGCGCGCAATGGCCGCGTCGGTGCCTTCGACCGCTTCCACAGCCACAATGACGCCTTCCTTCACAATCACCGTCTGGCCGATGCCCAAACGGCCGATTTCTTTCGCCAGGCGAAACCCATAATGAATATCCGCCCATTGGGCGGGACTGGGAGCCTGTGAGGTCAACACTCCCTCTTTAGGCACGATATGGGGTAGGCACAAGGTCGATTCCAAAACCGTTATCCCATCTTTGGCTAGCTCGTCGGCCACACCCCGTAGCAGAGCATCGTCCTCCCGGCTTTTCAGACCTGCCAAAAAACGGATTCCGCGCAGGTCGGGGCGGAAGTTGCTAAATAGCTTTACCTTACGAATACCGCCCGCCATGGCCACCTGAGTGACCCCGGCCCGCTTAAAAGTCTCGATTAGCTTGCCGAGCTGGCCCACTTGGATCCACGCCACATGGTCAACGAGTTCCTCGATTTCGTGCGGCGTTTCGCCGCGGTGGGCGACGGTCACAACCTCATATCCCTCGCGCCTAGCTTCCCTTGCAAAAATTAGCGGGAACTTGCCGTTCCCCGCGATGAGACCGAGTTTCCTCGAGAGTGACTGTTCCAAAACAGAGGATACCTTTAACGCTGACGCAGCGATCAGCGGCAGATGCCCCGTTGCGAGGCTTCGATAAAAGCAATCAGCAGGTCGATTTCAGCCGAAGGAGGAACCTCATCGCGCACCTTCTGGAGAGCTTCGCCGGTTTTCTTTTTCGACTGAAAGATGATGCGGTAGGCTTTTTTCAAAGCGTCGATCTTAGCTCGGTCGTAGCCGCGACGCCGCAGCCCTTCAAGATTAAGCCCGCGCAAACGGGCGCGGTCGCCTGTTGCGTTGCAGAAGGGCGGCACGTCTTTGGAGACCATGGAGCCCGCCCCGAGGATCGCTCCGGAGCCGATCTTGACGAACTGGTGGATGCCCACCAATCCGCCGACGATCACATGATCCTGGATGGTCACGTGACCGCCCAAAGTTGCGCCGTTGGCTATCACGTTACGGTTTCCTAAAATGCAGTCGTGCGCGATATGGCAGTACATCATCAGGAGATTGTCGTTGCCGATCCGCGTTAACATACCGCCGCCCGTCGTACCCGGGTTGAGTGAAACGTACTCGCGTATGATATTACCATCGCCGATAATTAGCTCGCTTGGCTCTCCCCTGTACTTCAGGTCCTGCGGCATGGAACCGACGCTGGCAAACGGGAAAACGGTATTCCCCTGCCCCAAAGTTGTACGGCCCTGGACCACGACGTGGGATTGAAGCGTGCTTCCCTTGGCAATCTTAACCCCGGCGCCGATAACGCAGTAGGGACCCACGTGAACATCGCCGTCGATCTCCGCATTGCTATCGACGATGGCCGTCGGGTGAATTTGGCTCATGCTCCGCTCGGCCGACTATTTTTTCTCGATTTCCATCGCGGAGATTTCCGCCTGAGCAGCCACTTTACCGCCCACCAATGCGACGCCCTGCATCCTCCAGAAATCCCCGCGACGCTTGACCAACTCGACCTCCATGCGCAACTGATCTCCAGGCTCCACGGTGCGCTTGAACCTTACTGTGTCCAAACCGGTA
>DATACQ010000789.1:0-4049 GCA_036258955.1 Binatia bacterium | reverse complement strand
CTCTCGGATATCACCGAAGCTGCGACAAGCAGCGCCCGGGTCATGGCCGTGCTTCTGGGCAGCGTCGCGTCGATATCGCTGCTCGTGGGCGGCATCGGCATCATGAATATCATGCTTGTCTCCGTCACCGAGCGCACCCGCGAAATCGGTATTCGTATGGCGGTGGGCGCGCGCAGCCGTGACATCATGCTGCAGTTTCTAGTGGAGGCGGTCGTCATGGCGGCAACGGGCGGCATGATTGGTATCTTGTTGGGCATCGGCAGCTCCGAAGTTCTCAGACTGTGGGCGCAATGGCCGACGCATATCGATCCGGTCATCGTCGCTACTGCTTTCCTCTTTTCCGGCGCCGTCGGCGTCTTCTTCGGGTTCTATCCAGCTAAGAAAGCGGCCACCCTCGATCCCATTGAGGCGCTGCGCTATGAATAAAAACCTTGTTCAAGGTTCAATGTTCAAAGTTTAAATCCGGAGGAAATCGCGCGCGCCTCGTGCCCGGGAGTCAGCTACAGAACGGATAGGCGGAACTGAACCAACATCCCGAATTTCCGCTGTATCATCTTCGAAAAATACTTCTCAACCGGTCCTTGCCTTGGGCTAATCGTTTGAAATATCCTCAAACCGTTCGGAGGTGTGACGTCAAGATTCAGAGGGAGGGAAGACCATGAGCGCAGGTTATCGCCATCTACAAGCCATTACCGCCGTAGCCGTGATCGGCCTTTTGGTGTTGACCTTGCCTGCACTCTCGCAGCAATTGCCCGACAAAGCCCCTCCGGCGCCGCGCGCCGACAAACCAGCGCCCCATGTTCAGCCTGCGCCGACAACAGTCCCCGGACGCCCGGATATCCCGAACGCTGAAGTCGCAAAAACACTGCGCGGCGTGCCGGCGCCGCCGTTTCCGACCCCAGCGGATAAACTCCCGGTCGCGCAGCTCAAGCTGCCTAAAGGCTTTAAAATCGATGTCTATGCCAGCGGGATCGCCAACGCCCGCTCCTTGCGGCTTGGCGATAAAGGAACGGTATTCGTCAGTAACCGGCAGCTCGATAAAGTTTATGCTGTGACCGAGCGCAACGGCAAACGTGATACCAAGGTGATCGCATCGGGGCTTGACCGCCCCAACGGGCTCGCGTTCCTGAACGGCACGCTGTACATCGGCGAAGGCACGAAGATCTCCAAGCTCGAAAGAATCGAGGATCAGATTGACAGACCGCCGCAACTCGCCGTCATTTACGATGATCTGCCGAATCACCAATCGCACGGCTGGAAGTTCATTGCCGTAGGGCCGGACCGCAAGCTTTACATCAACGTCGGCGCGCCATGTAATATCTGCATCCCGCCGGAGGAAAACGCGCAAATCCGGCGCATCAACCTTGATGGCAGCGGCGCGGAGGTATTTGCCCGCGGCGTGCGCAACTCAGTTGGATTTGATTGGCATCCGGTGACGAAAGAATTTTACTTTACCGATAATGGCCGTGACTGGCTCTCCGAGGATTTGCCCGAGGACGAACTTAACCGCGTCACCAAAGCCGGACAGCATTTCGGCTTCCCCTACTGTCATCAGGGTAACTTCGCGGATCGGGAATTCGGCTGGGGACGCTCGTGCGAAGAATTCGTTAAGCCGGTCGCTTTGCTGGGGCCGCATAGCGCGGCGCTCGGGATGCGCTTTTACACCGGTCGCATGTTTCCCGCCGAGTATCAAAACGCGATTTTTATCGCGCGCCACGGCTCCCGGAACAAAACCAAGAAGATCGGCGGCGATGTAATCGTGGCGAAATTGCATAAGGACGGAAGCGTAAAATCCGTCGAGCCTTTCCTCACGGGCTTTTTGCAGAATAACGAATACAGCGGGCGCCCTGTGGATGTGGAGTTTCTTAAGGACGGCTCGCTTCTGGTTTCGGACGATTACGCCGGCGCTATCTATCGGATCAGTTATGGGGGCTCCGCGGCAAAACGCTGAGGGGCCAGTGAAAGTAGGCAGGTAAATCTCTTTTGTTACGAGAGATTTGGAGGAATTCTAATCCCCATCATTACCAAGTTGGCGGCGATTTATGGTTGCCGAACGGCCCGTTGAAAGCCAATCGGCGGCCGATGTTTGTCGGTGCCCTGCTGCTTGCGATTTTCGCCGCCTTGTCGCACTCGGCAGCCCGTGCCGCAACTCTGGAAGAGCGGCTGGTTTCTTGTCTTGCCTGTCACGGCTCGAGCGGCCAGTCGTTAATTCCCGAGGTCCCGTCGCTCGGCGCGCAGCCGCAGTTTTATCTCTCGGTTCAGCTGTATATGTTCCGCGAAAGAATGCGCATCCTGGAGCCGATGAACTCGGCGCTGGCGGGCGTGGGCGACGACGAACTACAACGGATGGCGGGGTTTATTGCCAAGCTGCCGCCGCCAACGCCAACAACGGATCCCATTCATCCTGATCGGTTCGCTCAGGCGCGAGCGCTGATCCAACAGCATCGCTGTAATTTCTGCCACAAAGAAGACTTCTCCGGGGAACAGGGCGCCCCCCGTATCGCGGCTCAACGGGAGGATTACCTGATCAAGGCTTTGCGCGAGTATAAGAGTGATGCGCGCCGCGCTTATGATCCCTCAATGGCAGATGTCATGCACCCTCTGACCGACAGCGACATCCTCGATCTCGCGCACTATCTTGCACGCTACCGGTGAAAGAACTTCCAACGCCGGTTTGCTGGCCCGGCAGAGTCCGAACCAATGAAGGAAGAAATTTAGGGGTTGTTTATGACCGCTTTGCCGCGGGTTCCTGAACCAAAGTGAAGTCGATTTCGCTGCGAAAAGCGTTAATCCGGGCGACTTTTACCCGCACATTATCGCCGAGACGGAACTTGCGGCCGGAGCGCCGGCCTTTGATAACGTACTCCTTCTCGTAGTAGTCGTAATCGTCGTCCGTGAGCGACGACAGTTTAACCAGTCCCTCGATGAAGTAGTCGTCCAGTTCCACAAAAAAGCCAAAATTCGCAAGACTATTGATAAATCCGGCAAACTCCTCCCCGATCTTGTTCATCATGAATTGGGCTTTCTTGAGATCAACCATTTCGCGCTCAGCGTCCATGGCGTGGCGCTCGCGCTCCGAAGTATGTAGTCCGGCTTCTTGGAGATAACGCAGCAGGTCCGCCCGTTGGTTCGGCTTGAGCTTTTCGCGTTGTAGCTTTTTGTCCAACATTCGGTGCACGATCAAGTCGGGGTAGCGCCGGATCGGCGAGGTGAAATGGGTATAGCAGCTCGATGCCAGGCCGAAATGGCCGATATTCTCGGGCTGGTAGATCGCCTGCTTCATCGAGCGCAGCAGGACGCGGTTGATCACTCTTTCTTCGGGCTTGCCGCGGCAGGACTCCAATAGCCTTTGTAGATCGGATGGCGCAATCTTGTCTCTCTTCTGCGGCAGTCGATAGCCCAGGCTCAAGAGAAAGGGGGCAATCGCTTCCAGCGCCTCCTGGTCCGGACCTTCATGCACCCGGTAGAGCAGCGGCACGTCTTCCTCCGTCAGATGCCGCGCCACGGCTTCGTTGGCGGCAATCATGAACTCCTCGATGATGCGGTGCGCGACGTTGCGCTCGGCGCGGATGATGTTTTCCGGAAGGCCCTGAATGTCCAAAACGATTTCTGCTTCAGGCAAATCAAAGTCGAGATTGCCGCGCGCTTTGCGCCTCTCAAAGATCAAGAGCGCCAACTCTTCCATCAGTTTGAAACTCTCAACCAACGGGCGAAAACGGGTGACGCACTCCTCATCGCGATCGATCAGTATACGGCGCACGTTGGTGTAGGTCATGCGCTCATGGCTCCGGATAACCGAGTTGAAGAAGCGGCTGCGAATCACTTCGCCCTTTCGGTTGTACTCGATGCAGACAGTTTTCGTAAGGCGGTCTTCGTTGGGATTCAAACTGCAGACGCCATTCGAGAGCGGCTCAGGTAGCATCGGGATCGCGCGATCGGGAAAGTATACGCTGGTAGCGCGGCTATAGGCTTCCTGATCAAGGGCGCTGTCGGGGCGGACGTAATAGGCGACGTCGGCAATAGAAACGAACAGCTCGTAATGACCGTTG
>DATACQ010000788.1:0-3847 GCA_036258955.1 Binatia bacterium | reverse complement strand
GCTCGTGATGCGCTGGCGCTATCTGTCTCACGGCCGCTATGGCCGGTTGCATATCACATTCGAGCTGAGTGATTGCAATGCTCCCACCGGGCGGGTACGCTTTTCTCGATGGAAGCTGCCGATGTCGTCGATTTTTGGTTCAATGAGCTGAACCCGCGCGACTGGTTTCAGAAGAACGACGAGGTGGACGCGCTAATCACGAGCAGGTTCGCAGCGCTGCATAGAGCGGCAGGCCTCGCCGAGCTTTGGTCCTGGCGCTCCAGCGCAGCCGGCGCGCTCGCGGAAATAATCGTCCTGGATCAGTTTTCGAGAAACATCTATAGGAACGATGCGCGGGCCTTCGCAACCGATGGGATGGCACTGGTCTTAGCCCAGGAGGCCGTCCGTCGCGCTCTGGACCGCGAGCTTTCGGCGCCGCAAAAAAGCTTTATGTACATGCCCTTCATGCACAGCGAATCTCCCGTCGTGCACGAAACTGCCGTGAAACTGTTTTCGCAGCCCGGACTTGAGGAGAATCTGCGATTTGAGCTACAGCATAGGGATATTATCGCCCGGTTCGGCCGCTACCCCCATCGCAACGCGGTTCTATGCCGCGCCTCCACGCCCGCAGAGATCGATTTTTTGAAGACTGCTCCAGCCTTCTGGTAGGGGTACTTAACGAGTCCGGCTCACCGGGAGCAGCGTCTCTTCCGTTCGGCCAACCGAGAGTATTAGAATGCTGTGAAGGGCCGGCACGCCGTTCCCAAACAGACCGTTAGCGCAACCCGATGCTCGACCAATGGCTAAAGCCGATGACCGTCAGCTTATTTCTCCGCGATTACTTGCGGCAGCAGCCCTATGCAAGCCCATCTTCCGCCAAAGACGCGGTCCGTTTCCTTGGCTGGGATACTCTCGAACGGATCCTAACGCATCACCAAACCGCTGACGTTCTTCTTGCCGCCCGAGGTAAGCTCGTCAGCGAGCCAGTCCCCCGCTCTTTGGCTGACGCTCGCACTCTGATGTCGCGAGGCATCGGCCTGGTCGTTCGCCGCGCCGAAGAACATGACCCGGCTTTGGCGCAGTTGGCGTCATCTTTGACGCAATACATTCCTGGCCAGGCGAATATTCAGTTGTTTGTCACACCTGCCGGCACCCACGGCTTTAGCTGGCACTATGATGACGAAGAAGTGTTTATCGTGCAGACCCACGGCATAAAGGATTATTTTTTCCGCAACAACTCGCTTGAACGGCAGCGCCGGTCGGGAAAGGCGCCTGACTTCAGTTTGTCGAATAAAGAAACTTCGCCGATCGGCACTACGCGGCTGATCGCCGGAGATTGGTTGTACATTCCCTCGCGATGGTGGCACGTAGCGAAATGTGTCGAAGATTCACTGTCTATTTCTCTCGGCGTTGCTCCAGCACCGTTGTGGCTTAAAACCTTAAGCTAGAATCATTATGGTGAAAAAATCAAAAAAACCGACGACGAAAAAACAATCCAGCCAGCGATCCCGTAAGCGCCCGACGGCAGCTCCATCGCGCGTTCAATCGAGCATTGACAAAAAGTATGTACCGACTCGCGAGTAACCCGCCTGGTTGGAGACGCAGTATCTGAAGCGAAACTCTTTAGCCCGGAAAGATCAGGCTTCAATTCCGTGTTCAACCGGATACTGGACAATAAATCCTACAAATTCGCCCGTAAGGTGATCATCGCCATCATCGGATTGAGCGTGCTCTTGATCGGCGCCGCAATGATCGTATTACCGGGCCCCGCCATCATTGTTATCCCTGCGGGTCTGGCGATCCTTGCTACCGAGTTCGCTTGGGCGCGGAGGCTTTTGCGTCGGCTTAGAAAGCAAATAGGTTGGGAAACCAGCAGGTTCGCGGACTCAACTACGGGACGCTGGCAAGTCTTGAGCCCTCTGCTTGCCGCGTTGCGCCGGTTACGGCAAAGGATCTTTGCCTGAGGGCACTGCGACGGCGAACGCGTTGAGGGTCATGGCGACCATTGAATAAAACCCTATGGCGCTGACAAGCTCAACCATCACTTGTTCACCGAGCATTTCCATACCCCGTCTGTAATTCACCTCGGATAACATTCGCGTGTTGTTAAGCTCCAAAGTTAAGTCATAGACGAGGCGTTCGTCTTCCCGCGAGAATGTCGGAGTGCGCCGCTCGCGTATCGCTTGAACGATTTCGGGCGAGATCCCAAACTTGAGCGCGTGCGGCTCGTGTATAAACCAGGCATACTGCGCCGTGGTTGAGCGTGCCGCGACCAGGATCATTAATTCAAGCAAACGCCTCTCGAGCTTGACCCGTGAGGCAAACATCTCCTGCAGCTTCAGCGTGTTCTCACAGAGCTCAGCGTTCCGCAACCAGACCGCGAACGGCCCGCGCATATGACCGCGCGCCTTCAGGATTTGATCATAAATGGCGCGCTGTTCGGGAAGCAGCGTGCCGGTGTCGATCTCAGGCAAGCGTGGCATGGGCTTATTCTCCAGAAGGGATGGAATCGCTCAAGCTTCGAAACGTCGGGCTGATCTCAGCCGCTTGTGCCCATCTCATACAAAGATTTCGATTCACCTGTAAAGCCGATCGACAAGCCCTGACTTGCCGATCTCTGCAAGTATGGAATTGTCGATGAAGGCTTCCGGTCTGGCGGCTTTCGCGGCGGGATGACTGGCGAAATTAAGCATCGTTTGCACGGCGGCAGGCGGCACGAGCGGCAATCTCTCCCAGGCCGGCAGGAACGTTTGGTACGAATTTTCCAGGTCCTCCACGTCGCTGGTCTTGGTGTATTTGCCGATAATTTTTTTGCTATACTCCGCGTCCGTCCGGGCGATTTTGATGCCTTCGAGATACGCCTGTAGAAACCGGCGTACGTTATCGGGGCGCGTCTTTACATATTCCTTCGTACTGGCAAGCGCCGCATGGATCATCGGAATGTTCTGCTCAGTCACATTAACCAGTTCCTTTAATCCGGCATGTTGCGCTTTCAAGGTTGTGGGCGAGGTGAAGATGCCGGCGTCGGCATTTCCCTGGTTTATGCCCGCGAGGATCTCCATCATCCCCTTCAGATACAGCAGCTTGACATCTTTGCCTGGCGTCAAGCGCGCTTGCTGGAGCAAAAGCCGCGCAGCGAAATCGGTGGTCGCACCGGGCACGGTTACGGCTAAGACCTTACCTTTGAGATCAGCTAGGGAACCGATTTCCGGCTTGGCGTAGATCGACATCACGGCTCGATTCAAAATACCCGCGATATACACCACGGGTTCGCGGTTCAGACCAGCTTCGACGATCTCGCCGCCCGGATTAATGATGTCGAGGTTCTTGCTGATGAGCGCCTGAGTAGCGGTCGCGGGAGCAATATATCTAAGATCCACGTTCAAGCCGTATTTACCAAACAGGTTCTTATCGGCTGCGATCCAGAGCGGAGCAAAGGCGCCGCTAAACGCCGCATAATTTGCGCGAACCGCCGGGGCCTCGCCGGCCTGGGCTGTTACTGACCCGATGAGGAAAATCGATAAAGTAATTTGAATCAATTTCTGAATTCGTCGCATTCACCCTCCGTCGGTTACGCCAGAAAACATTCGCTATTCCGCAACGGGAATCCCTGCTGGTATCTCGATGGAAATCCGTGCCCGTGCCATACATGCTTCGCCTTTCGATGGGCGCCTCGGCGCAAATCTCGAAGAGCTACCGATCATGTTTCAAGATTGCCAAGAAATTGGCCGCAAACACTTTCTTGAGATCATCCTGCGTGAGCTTGGCGGCTTTTGATACATGTTTCGATATCTTCTCAACTTCCATGGGCAGAGGATTATACGGGTGATCTGATCCGAAGAGGATCTTGCTTGTGCCGACGCCACGA
>DATACQ010000787.1:0-10639 GCA_036258955.1 Binatia bacterium | reverse complement strand
GAAGCCTGCCGAGGAAATGGAGTTTTCCGCAGCATTCTATGGGGCCCCGTTGGCTCTGGTGCTCGCGCCACTCCTGGAAAAGCGCGCTGGCAGGATACGCGAATTACCGATTCCCGTGGAGGGCTTTTACTCAAAGGGCTTCGATGACAAATTGGAACGGGAGCGCCGCTACGGAAATGTCTATACGGTAGAGGACCGTGGCGGAGCGCTCCTGCTCCGACTGGAATTCCCACGCCACATGCCTGACATCGGCATAGCGAGCCGAGCAAACTTACCGGATGAAATGCCGGATTATGATTACGATCTTGCGCTCAACGACGGCCAGTTCATAATCAAGGGTCGTTGTGCGGACGAAAACGTGCGCAAAATTTCGTCCAGTTTCGGCGCCTTTCCGCCGGAGTTTACGACCGTTATACCGTTACGAGAGCGGATCGTCGGATTTGTCCACCGTTTCGAAGGCAAGTTGCTGGAGGTCTTCTTGCTTAAGGAACAATTAAACAAGTGGGGAAACGCTTATCGCTAATCCCAAGTTCTGGAGCGGTGTATTGCAAAAAGGGCCACGGGATGGCCAAAGGGGTCGAGAGTCCTGGCTACAAGACTCCACATGCCTTCCAGAATCTTTCGCGTCCACTGCCCAATTTTCTTACCGACCGATAACGCTGGACGACATCGCCGATATCATGGCGATCGAACGAACCGCGTATACTTATCCCTGGAGCGAGCGCTTCTTTCGCCAAGAGATGCAGGTGGAATGCGCACGCTCGTTTCTGGCGGAGTGTGAAGGACAGATAGCGGGTTACGTACTCTTCTGGCTCCTGCCGGGTGAAATTGACATTCATAATATTGCGGTGCGCAAGGATTTTCGGCGCCGCGGCTTGGGCCGCAGCCTACTGGAAAATGTTATCCTGGAAGCGCGAAAACGCGCGTCGTCGCGGATCACCCTCGAAGTTAGGAAATCCAACGCGGTGGCACAGAGACTCTATGAATCGGTCGGTTTCACCATCAGCGGCGTGCGCAAGGGTTACTACTCTGATGACGGTGAAGATGCATTCTTAATGACTCTCGAACTCGGATAGTTCCAGTATTGTATCTGACCCACAGAATGCATCTTACGTTGAAGGTTAATATCTAATCGATTCAAAAAATTCTTCCTCATACGCGAAATTCCGGCTCTTGACCTCCCTGCGAGCCCTAGTGTATACGTTATAGAGTACGTGAACAGCAATGAACCGGGCTTCCGTTCATTGTGGTGTCGGTTTGTCGGTTGAAAACGGCATGCTAATTCCATCATCTCATCCTCGCCGATTCCTCCTCGCGCCGTTCATCCAATCAAGTTCGCTCCTCTTCTCTTACGAAACCAATCTGTCAGCTATCTTACATGAAAGGCCGGATACGAGCCTTGGCGCTCGTCTTCGTTAGGAGGTTATCCATGTTATTTAGAGTCGGCGAGAAAGTAGTTTATCCAGCTCATGGGGTGGGAGAAATCGAAGCTATACGGGCCAACGTCATTTCGGGTACAGAGAAAAAGTTCTACATGTTGCGCATTCTCGAGACGGGCATGAAAATCATGATACCGATCGACAATGTGGAGCAGGTTGGACTGCGCAAAGTAATCGATCGTGCGATGGTAACGAAAGTTTATAAGATCCTGCGACAGAAGAAAGTTGAAACCGACCAACAAACATGGAACCGGCGTTATCGCGAATACACAGAAAAAATCAAGACCGGATCGGTTCTTGAGATCGCCAAAGTGCTGCGCGATCTTTTTGTTTTAAAGGGCGACAAAGAACTTTCGTTTGGTGAAAGAAAAATGCTCGATACCGCGCGTAATCTTCTCGTGAAGGAACTATCGATAGCGCGCTCGCATTCGGAAGAAAAGATCATGGAAGAGCTGCGCCACATCTTCACCCATTAGTGTTGCCACACGATCAGCTGAGTAGGTCTGGAAAGAGCCGAGAGGACGCGCCCCTCGGCTTTTTTATTGCTCCGTGGAGATGAAAGCGACGGCCATCATCGTGTCTGCCGGCCAGGGCCGGCGATTCGGCGGGAATACTCCCAAGAACTTTCTTTCGCTGTGCGGCCGGCCCATGCTACTGCGAACACTGGATCGGTTTCTCGCAGCGCGCACGATCGACAATCTCATCATCGTTGTTGCGCCCGATCAGTTGTCGCGCGCGCGAGCGTTGCTCGACGAAGATGCCGCGCTACAAAAAGCCGGGGCGTATTTGTTACAGACCGGCGGCGCCACAAGGCAGGAATCAGTCCGCCGGGGTTTGGAAATGGCAGGCGCTGACTGTGACATTGTCGTCATTCATGACGGCGCGAGGCCTTTTGCGTCGCCGGACCTAATTGACCGTTGCGTGGAGACCGCCCAAGACAAGGGCGCGGTGGTCGCGGGCTTGCCCGCCCGCGACACGATCAAATTAGTCTCACCGGATGGGTCGATTGAAAGCACCCCACCTCGCGAGTTGCTGTGGGAGATACAGACGCCGCAGGCTTTTAGGCATGAGATTATCTCAGCTGCTCATGAATGGGCCGAGCGCACCGGAATCGAAGCCACGGACGATGCGGCGCTGGTGGAGAAAAAACGCGAAAGAGTGTTTGTTCTGGAAGGCGAAAGAAGTAATTTCAAAATCACGTTCGCGGATGATTTCTGGTTGGCTGAAACTATGCTTCAGCAGGGACGGATTCCCTAATTGGAAATCACTGGCGACATTTGGCTCCGAGGGACGGTCTCTTCCGTACGACAACGGGGCGCTACCGCCACGAGCAAGACGAGATGAAAGACAAGGAGAGGGGGAGACAAGGAGATGAGTTCCGAGGTCCTTGTCTCCTACGGTCCTTGTCTCCTGGTCTGTGAGTCCGCAAGCGTCTCGTTGAGACTGCCGCTGCGGAACCCTTGCAGATCGAGGCTGATGTAGTTAAATCCTATCTGTTTGAATCGTCGCACTACCGCTTCCCGCGTATCGTTTTCGACCAATCTCTCAAAATCGCTGGGCGCAACTTCGATGCGCGCTAGGTCGCCGTGATAGCGAACGCGAAATTCCCGAAACCCCAGTTCTTTCAAGAAGAGCTCGCACGCGCCTACTTTCTTCAATTTGTCGACAGTAATCTCCGTACCGTACGGAAAACGCGAGGAGAGGCAGGGGCTGGATGGCTTGTCCCAGGTTGGCAGCCCAAGCTCACGGCTGTAGCGCCGGATCTCGCTCTTGGTAATCTCCGCTTCGACTAGCGGGTGTCGAACGCCGAAAGTGGCGGCAGCCTGAAGCCCCGGGCGGTGATCCTTTAGGTCATCAAGGTTGGTCCCGTCGATGATAGTGTTTATCCCGAGCCGGCGAGCCTCGTTTTGGCAAATGCGATAGAGCTCGTCTTTGCAAAAGAAGCAACGGTTCGCAGGATTTTTCGAAAACGACGGGTTCTCCATCTCGTGTGAGTCTATGATGAGATGGCGGCAATCCAACGTTTGAGCAAATGTCTTGGCGGCATCCAGCTCCCCCGGTGGCACGGTCGGGGACGTAGCGGTCAATGCGATGGCTTTGTCGCCAAGGACCACGTGAGCGATTTTCAACAGGAAGGTCGAATCGACCCCCGCCGAAAACGCCACTAGCACGCCATCAAGTCCGGCGAGATTGGCTTTCAGCCGGTCGATTTTTGCGTCCATCGTCTCTCGCTGAACAAATCGGTGCTTAAATAATGCTCGCCTTTGTCGGCGAAGATCGTCACCACGGTGTGGCCCTTGCCGAGTTTTCTCGCGACTTTGAGTGCCGCAGCGCAGGCCGCCCCGGAAGAAATGCCGACCAGCAGCCCTTCTTCGGACGCGAGCCGGCGGGCGTGACTAAATGCGTCTTCGTCGCTAACCGTAATCACTTGGTCCAGGATATCGCGGTTCAGTACGGCGGGAATGAATCCCGCGCCGATACCTTGAATTTTGTGGTAACCGGGTTCGCCGCCGGATATTACCGGAGACGCCGCCGGCTCCACAGCGGTAATGTGAGTATTTTTGCTCTTGCTTTTTAAAATCTCTCCTACGCCGGTGATCGTCCCGCCAGTGCCTACGCCAGCGACGAACGCATCAATACGCTTGAATTGCTGGAGCAACTCGACGGCTGTGGTTTTGCGGTGCATTTCCGGGTTCGCCGGATTGTTGAATTGCTGCGGCATGAAATAGTCCGGATGCTCTTGCAACAACTCCTCGGCTTTGTGGATCGCGCCGCCCATGCCCTTGGTGTCGGGAGTTAAAACCAAGTGAGCACCGTAGGCGGCTAAGAGGCTACGGCGTTCTTCGCTCATCGTATCGGGCATGGTTAAAATTAAGCGGTAGCCCTTGACCGCCGCGATAAGGGCCAGCCCAATGCCGGTGTTGCCGCTAGTGGGCTCGACGATGGTCGCGCCCGGCTTGAGCTTGCCATCGCGCTCCGCCGCCTCGATCATATTGAAGCAGATGCGGTCTTTGACCGACCCGCCGGGATTGAAACACTCCATCTTGGCCCACACCTCGGCAGCGCCATTCCCGGGCAGGTTCCGCAGTTTGACGACGGGAGTGGACCCGATCAAATCCAAAACGGACCGGGCGCCATTCATCAATGCCACAATAATGCTCGTCTTTCTCTGGAAGGGGTCGAGTTCGAATCGATTGTCTTGGCATGCTATATCCTAGTCATAACGTTGTCAACGAAAGTACCTTCCAGGGGAGAGGCGCAACGAACAAACGGATATTTCCCGCAACGCATGTCCCTAGCAATGTCGAGGGGCGCAAAACACTCTCGCAGCAGATTCGACTCACGAAACAATCTCCAAATCTCCAATACGAATGACTCATGTTCGAAGGAAGCACCAGCCGCTTTAGCTGCGGAGTTTGATCTTCGATTTAGAATGCTCGGAGCGATTTTCAAATTGCCGATTGTTTGCTGTGCGTTGGGCGCGACTTGGCAAGTAATGTCTTCAAGACGTAAGCGGTGACACGATGTGAACACGATCAGACGTTCAAGCGTAATAGTATGAATCGAGTCAAGTCTACAGCAAACACGGGCAAGCGCCGGGTCGCGGTTCTTTTTCCCGGCGCCCTGGGCGATTTCGTTTGTTTGTTGCCGGCCATCAATGTGCTGTCGGAGGGCGCGGAAGTACAGGTGTTCGCCCGGAGCGAATTCGCCCCAATTGTGCCGGAGCATATTAGAGTGAGCGCTCTCGAGCGTTATGAAATCAATCGGCTTTTCGTCAAAGGCGCAGCGCTTGAGCAGCGCGTGCGCGAGCTTTTTGCGCCTTACAGCATCGTCTATTCCTGGATGGGTAGTAACGCACCGGTTTTCAGCGCTGAACTCGCCGCGGTGGCGCCCTTACGAGTCCGCTTGTTCGCGTTTCGCGGGACCGACCCTGGCACCCATCAAACGGATTATTATTTATCTTGCTTGGGATTATCTCGGGAAGCAGCACGCGCGCCAGAGATCCCACTGCGCTCCAACGCGCTCGAGTGGCGCTCAGACTTTTTCAAGCACCATCAGCTCGGTCGAAATCCGCTGCTTGTCCTGGCGCCGGGAAGCGGCGCACGGGAAAAGAATTGGCCGTCGACATATTTCACGGCTGCCGGACGATGGTGGCGGGAGCGCATTGGGGGCGAAGTGATAGTCCTTCTCGGCCCCGCGGAACAGGAGCGGGGCGGGTTGGACAGCATTCACGAGGATTTTGTCGTGGCGCAAAACCTGAATTTAGCGCAAGCAGCGGCATTGTTGTCGGCCAGCAATTTATTTGTCGGAAACGATAGCGGCATTACGCACCTTGCAGCGGCCGCCGGCGCGCCGAGCATCGCGATTTTCGGTCCTTCAGATCCGCGGCAGTGGGCGCCGCGTGGTCCAAATGTTTCAGTCTTCCGCCTAAGTGTTCCCTGTTCGCCATGCGAAACGGCTGCCATGAAAGCTTGCCCACATCGCCAGTGCCTGGTTGACTTTTCACCGTTGAACCTCATCGAACACTTGGAAAAGATCAAAGAAGTAGTTACCTTGACAAGGGGGGGGTGCGGGATTACAGTTCAACCGTTGTGATCGCCTGATCAGACAGAAAAGCCGCCAATTGGAAAATTGTTTCTGGATGCAGCCTGGAAATCCGCCATCATGTGACGGAAACATTTCCAGGCTTTTTTCTCGCTACTTTTTCTCTCCAAGAGAGGGCAAAATCGATGGCTGACCAAGAGGAAAAACAGGAAGGGAAAGGGTTTACTGTTCAAGACCGGCGCCGTTTCTCGCCCGAAACGGGTGAGGCACGTGAAGATGCGCCGGAGGCTCCTAGCGCAGCTCCTGCTGAGACTGAGCCTTCGGCTGCTGCGAGCGCGGCTGAAAGCGAGAGCACGGCAGCGAGCGAGAAGGCACAGGAACCGCTCCCGGAAATCAATTTTTCTACCTTTGTCATTAGCCTTAGCACGCAAGCGTTGATGCATTTAGGTGAGATCGCCGACCCGCTGAGCGGCAAAGTCAGCAAGGATATCCCAGTCGCAAAGCAGATGATCGACATCATAGGTATGCTGAAGGATAAGACCAAAGGGAATTTGAACGCGGGAGAAGAAAGGCTGATGGAGGAGATTCTTTTCGACCTGCGCATGAAATACGTAGAGGCCGTAAAAAAGAAATAGGAAAGGCCATGAACGAGAGTAACAAATGGAGCGGCAGCGTGAGTCTCAAGGGCGCAGTGCTGGTCGGGCTGGTGTCCTTGGTGGTGGGGCTCGGCATTAGCGGTAGCCTCGACTGGTTGTCGCCCAGCCGCGCGCTGGTGGGGGAAAGCGCTCCGGAAACCCGCGCGCCCAGTGCATTGCCTGACTTTGTGGCTCTAGCGAAAAGGATGCGGCCGGTGGTCGTCAATATCTCGACCACTCAGGTGAGCGAAATGCGCGGGCAGAGCCAGCAGGAATTCGGCAGTCCTTTCGGCGATGACGACCCATTCAATGATTTTTGGCGGCGTTTTTTCGGCGGGCCCATGCCGCGCGGTCCCCAGCGCCAGCGTAGCCTCGGTTCGGGGTTCATCATCGATGCCGACGGCTCCATACTCACCAATAATCACGTCGTTGAGAACGCGCAAAAGATCGTCGTGAAACTGTCCAATGATCAAGAGTATGAAGCCAAAGTGATCGGCCGCGATCCGAAGACGGACATGGCTGTCATCAAGATCGATGCCAAAACCGCCTTGTCCGCGGCGAGTCTCGGCGATTCCGATGGCTTGGAAGTTGGCGAGTGGGTCGTCGCTATCGGTAATCCATTTGGTCTGGACAGCACGATCACTTCCGGAATTGTCAGCGCCAAAGGCCGGCATATCGGCCAGGGTCCCTACGATAACTTTATTCAGACGGACGCGTCGATCAATCCGGGCAACTCCGGCGGTCCGCTCATCAATTTGCGCGGCGAGGTCATCGGTATCAACACTGCGATCTTCAGCCGCACCGGCGGCAATATGGGCATCGGCTTCGCGATTCCGATAAATCTGGCGAAGGAACTCTTGCCGCAGTTGCGCGGCAAGGGCAAAGTCACCCGCGGTTACCTCGGCGTCCTGATTCAGAAAGTCACTCCGGATATCGCAGAGAGTTTGGGCATGGAGCGCGGTTACGGCGCTCTGGTCGCCAACGTTTCCAAGGACGGACCGGCGGAGAAAGCCGGCGTCAAAGTCGGCGATGTGATCGTGGAGTTCGATGGCAAAGAAGTCAAAGATTCGGCCGATTTGCCGATCATCGTCGCGCGCACGCCGGTGGACAAAAAAGTCCGGATGAAAGTACTGCGTGACAAAAAAGAGGTCACGCTGAACGTCGCGGTCGGCGAGTTAAAGGACGAGGAGGTGGTGGCTTCGGCGCCCGAGAAAGGTGAGCTCGGAATGACCGTGCAAAAGCTGACGCCGCAGCTCGCGGAGAATCTCGGTCTGGACAAACCGGACGGCGTGGTTGTCACGGCAGTGGAACCGGGGAGCGCCGCTGAAGAAGCGGGCATTCGGCGAGGCGATGTCATTTTGGAGGTCGATCGTAAACCGGTGCGCGGCGTGGAGGATTATCGCAAAGCGATTGGCGCCAACCGCAAAGGGCGTGGCGTGCTCTTCTTGGTGCGGCGCGGCGAGAGCACTCTCTTTCTAGCGCTTAAACCCCAGCGCTGACCTTGTTTGATGATGATATGGCGTGGTGGCGGTTGCGACGTGGCGCCGCGTTGCTTTTAACCGGAATCTGCGTGAAGATCTAATTCGTTACGGAGACTCTGGTTTGAACAAGTCCTTCCTCAGAATTTTCGGCGCGTCCCTCATCACTTTATTCCTAGTTACCACTTCAGGCATCCTCTTCGGAGCCTGGTACCTCAAGGATTGGGAGAGGACGGTCAGCGAAAAATTTGAGGGTAGAAAATGGCGTCTACCCTCGAAGATATATTCCGACAGTTATCTGCTCTATATCGGCATCAACCTGCGTCCCGAAGAACTCAGAGAAAAACTGCGGCGCCTCGGCTATCACGAGGTTGGGACACCGCCGAAAAACAAGGGACAGTATCGTTACGTGCCGGCGCGACGGCTGCTGGAGATTTATCTCCAGGACTTCGTGTATCCCACCGAAGCGTTTACAGGCTACCCGGTCCGTATCGCATTTGAAGGCTCGGCGGTTTCGCGCATCGAAAGCGCTGTCGATGGGCAGGAGATTTTCTCGCTGGAGCTGGAGCCGGAGCTGGTAACCGGCTTGTATGATGAAATTTGGCAGGAACGCCGCGTAGTCGCTCTCAAGGAAGTTCCGCCATTGCTGATCAAAGCGATTCTGTCCGTTGAAGACGAGCGTTTCTACAGACATCGCGGTGTCGATCCGGTTTCGATTATACGCGCGTCCTGGATCAATCTGCGCCACGCCGGGGTCGTGCAGGGCGGTAGCACGTTGACCCAACAACTAATGAAAAATTTCTTTCTTACGGATGAGCGTACCTTCTCCCGCAAGCTTAAAGAAGCCGTGATGGCGTTTATCGCCGAGCGTAAATATTCGAAAGCCGAGATCCTCGAGAACTATGTTAACGAGATCTATATGGGCCAGCGAGGTTCTCAGGGAATTTTCGGTGTTTCGGAGGCGGCAAACTTCTATTTTAGCAAGTCGCTGTCGGAGCTCACCGTGGGCGAAGTCGCTATCCTGGCCGGGCTGATCCGCGCGCCGAACCGGCTCTCCCCTTACCGCAGCGTGGAAGCGGCTACGAAACGCCGCAATGTTGTGCTAGCGAAGCTTCTGGACGACAAAATCATCACACCCAAACAGTACAACGCGGCGTTGAAAGAACCTGTGGTTCGCCGCGAGCTGGTCAAAGTCACCAATGACGCGCCCTACTATGCGGATTTTCTGCGTCGCGAGTTGGCGGAAAACTATTCTAACGCAGTGCTAACTACCGACGGCTTGCGTATTTTTAGCGGTCTCGATCTGCATCTTCAGAAAATAGCCGAGCGCTCGCTTGCCGACGGGCTAAAAAAACTCGAGGAGGCGTATCCGTCGCTAAGGCGCAAGAACGAAAACGATCATCTCGAGGGCGCGATCATCGTCATGCGACCGCAGACGGGCGAGATCAAGGCGATGGTCGGCGGGCGCAGCTATCAGCTCTCACAATTCAACCGCGCTTTTCAGGCCAAGCGCCAACCCGGTTCGGTGTTCAAGCCTTTCGTTTATTTGGCCGCGCTGATGTCAGGAGGCTTCACGCCGGTCACTATGCTCGATGATTCGCCGTTCACGTGGAACTATGAAAACCAGGAGTGGAAGCCCGGCAACTATAATGATGACTATTTCGGCACCGTGACGTTGCGGCGCGCTTTGGAAAAGTCTCTGAATTCCGCGACCGCGAGGGTAGCCCGCGATGTCGGCGTTCGGCGCGTACGCGAAGTTGCTCAACGGCTGGGCATCGAATCCACGTTGCCGGCATTGCCGTCCTTGGCGTTGGGTGCGGTGGAGGTGACCCCGCTCGAAGTGGCGGTGGCGTTTTCGACCCTCGCAAACAACGGAGTGCGCACTCGTCCGTTGTCGGTTAAGCAGGTCATGGACCCGAGCGGTCGGGTGCTCGAGAAGCGCGACGTGCGCGTGGAAAAAGTGCTTTCGCCGCAGGTCGCCTTCATGATCAATCATCTTCTGAAGGGCGTGTTTGAGCGTGGCACGGCAGATAGCGCGCGGCGCATGGGTTTCACGCGACCGGCTGCCGGCAAGACCGGCACCACAAATGACTACAAGGACGCTTGGTTTGTAGGTTATACACCGGATCTTTTGGCGGTGGTCTGGGTCGGCTTCGACAATCAGAGCAAGTTGGGTCTTTCCGGCTCCCAAGCGGCGCTGCCGATCTGGACGGATTTCATGAAGCAGGCGACGGCCGGCATGCCCGTTTCCGATTTTGTGCCGCCGCCCGGCATCAAAATGGTGGAAATTGATCCATTGAGCGGGCAATTGGCAACGCCGAGCTGCCCTGGAGTTATCCGCGAAGCTTTTCAAGAGGGCGAGGAGCCCCGCGCTACTTGCCCGTTGCACCCGGCTCCTTCGTCTAGTTGGAAGTTTTGGTAAAGCGCCGTAGGCGGTTGAAAAAGACTCACGCGCGCTGAGACGGTTTGAGTTCGAGTTTTCGGTTTGGAGTTTCCGAACGCAAACCATCCAACGAGTCCCACTGCCTGAGATCCTTTTGAG
>DATACQ010000786.1:0-5519 GCA_036258955.1 Binatia bacterium | reverse complement strand
ACTTCGACTCTCTATGCCGACCGCGATGCTCCGGATGTGGTCACGGGCAGCGATGGCATGTTCGGCTTCATTGCGGGCAGCGCGGAAGAAAAGAAGAAAATTCCCGTGGCGCCGCACCAGGAGATCGACAATCCGGACATCGGCACGGTGCCGGATATCATGGCCGGACGCTGGATCGGCCGCTCGAATGATCAGCAGATTACCTTTTTAAATAATCAGGGCACTCAGGGATTACAGTTCGCCGCGGTCGGCGGCACCGCCTATAAGCTTGCGCAGGAGAAAGGTCTAGGACATCCATTGCCGCTCGAATGGTTTACGCAAAAAATTCGCGACTAAAACTCGACAGCTGGGAGTAATCGGCAGTTATAGTAGTTAGTTTCTCACTGAAAAATCCAAGAATGCTTCGACGTGCCAGTATGAACGCATATTGTATTGTTCTACCTTTTATTCCGTCGTCCTAAGCTTTGTCGCAGGGCGAACGGGCAATTTTCAGTGAGAACTAGTTATCTTGACTTTCCCATAGCGCGGTTCTAACTTGGACCTCTAAGGTCTAGAAAGGCAGTTGCCTCATCACCAGGAGGAAATCATGGCCAAATCGTTCCAGGAGTTGATGGCCGACGCGCGTAAAGATGTCCCGGAGCTCAGCGCGCAGCAGGTAAACGAATTGTTAACAAGCAATGGGAAATCTCACGTGCTCCTCGATGTACGGGAAAGCGATGAGTGGCGCCAGGGGCATCTCGAAGGCGCAGTTCCCCTGCCCCGCGGGTTTCTCGAAATCAAAGTCGAAACGGCGATTCCAGACAAACAGACGCCGATCATCACTTACTGTGCCGGCGGCGTGCGATCTTTGTTAGCCGGCAAAATACTCAAGGAAATGGGTTATCAGAACGTCACGTCGATGGCGGGCGGATACACCGCCTGGAAGAACGGCGGTTTCAAGTGGGTCCAGGATTTTCAGTACACTCCGGAACAGTTGATTCGCTACAGCCGCCATTTCCTGCTGCCAGAAGTCGGAGAAGACGGCCAGGCGAAACTATTGGAGGCCAAAGTGCTGATGGTGGGGGCAGGCGGGTTGGGCTCGCCTGCTGCGTACTATCTGGCCGCGGCGGGGGTGGGCACGATCGGCATCATCGACAATGATGTCGTTGATATTTCAAATCTACAGCGGCAGATTCTTCACGCGAACGATCGCGTGGGCATGCCAAAGGTAGAATCGGCGAAGAGAACCCTCGAAGGGTTGAACCCCGATGTCAAAGTAATTCCCTATCAGGCCAAACTAACATCGGAAAACATCAAAGAGATCCTGAAGGATTACGATCTCGTAGTGGATGGCTGCGATAACTTTCCAACCCGTTACCTGGTCAATGACGCTTGCGTGCTGATGGGCAAGCCCAACGTACACGGCAGTATCTTTCAGTTCGAAGGCCAGGCGACGGTATTCTACCCTGGCAAGGGTCCCTGCTATCGCTGCTTATACCCTGAGCCACCACCCGCCGAGATGGCGCCGAGCTGCGCTGAGGCGGGCGTCTTGGGCGTCCTGCCCGGTCTGATCGGTACGATCGAGGCTTTGGAAGCCATTAAAATTATCCTGGGTAAGGGCGATACGCTGGTCGGCCGGTTGCTCTGCTTCAATACCCTTACGATGGAGATCAACAATTTGAAGCTGCGCCGGGACTCGAAGTGCCCGCTCTGCGGCGATCATCCCACGATACACGAATTGATCGACTACGAGGAGTTTTGCAGCCTACGCCACTGATCCGGTCAAAAGCGGGCGCAACTTTTGGTTGGCCCGGATCGCGGGCTGACGAGTAGAGTGCGTAGCTTCGGGGTATATCTGGCCCGAGGTCGGACGCACATCGGGCAGCCGCCTTCAGTCAAACCTGACAAGTAAAATAAGGCGAGCCTACAGCTCGGCCTTGATGGATCGTCCGTCCGCTGCTTTCAACCGCTTAAACTGTTTTTTCATGAGCTCCACCTGGTTCAGATAGTGTCCTATGCTGTGATCGCCGCATCGCTCAGCGGCCATTGTTCGAAACCCGCGCCTTACAAAGGCATCCCCTCTACTTCGGCCGCAAAGGTGAATCACTGCCGCGAGCTTTTGTTTTTCGCCTAACCGTACCTTCACGGTCGGATGAAGAGCGAGTGTGTTAACGACAGTGCGGTGAAGGTATGCTGATACCAGTTCGATCGCATGGCTGGGAATCGTACGGGTATAAAGAGTATTAAACCAGCAGGAATCGAGGTCGTGCCAAGGGCCGTCTGCGACAACCTGATGATCCCGAATGCAATACTTTCGCGCTTCAGCAAACGTTCCATCGGTGATTTGATACATACCGAGTGCGCTGGACGCGGGCCGGTAAATCTCCAACGGATTCCACGACCACTGCCAGCGCCAGTACGTGACGGCAATAGGATTGCCGTTGCTTTCGACTTGCGCGAGGGCGGCCAAGAATTCAGCCGACAAGATACTCGTAGAATAACTCTCGAAAACTCGCCCGTAGTTCTGCCACGTGGAAGCCGGGTTCTTGGCAAACCGCGCGCTGATCGGCGCAAGCACCTCACCGGGTTTTCTAAGCACCTGTAAAATCCAGTTTGCCGATACCAAGACGCAGATGACGAGAGTACCGTACCAAGCGACGGCTAATTTGCAGCGCAAGCTATTGAACCGCCTCGATCTGCGGCGAGGAGATCGCAGGCTTCCTGTATAGATGGTGGCTGTCATGGATACACCAGCGGCTGAGCAACTACTTCATCCCGTTGCTGATCGGCGGCAGAGGCAGTTCGCCCGGCCAATCTGGCCGCTGTTGTTCCCGGATGTTATGCCGCCGGATCAATAGCTTCAAGAGATCGGAGCCTTCTTCCGACACACGTTGTGCGTCGACACTCGACGCTCTAATGCGCCGGCACACGGGGCGGGGTCAGGCGGCCTGCGCCGGCCGGGCTGGTTGCACGATCGGTCATGAGTCAACCGGGTCACACCAGAACAGATCAACTCGCGCAGCCATGTCCCAGCGAACCGATCTGCTAACATCGCGGGAAAGCCATGTTTGAGGCCGTCCGACCGACGACGCTGCCGAGGTTCGTTTTGCTTTATGCGGCGATGTATGCCGGCTTCGGAGTCGCTTCTCCGTTCCTTCCCTCTTTTCTTAGCGAGCGAGGATTGTCGCCCGAGAACATTGGTTTCTTGCTTAGTGCCGGCACGGCCGTGCGCCTGCTTACCGCGCCACTCGCTGGACGGATCGGCGATCTCATCCAAGCGCTGCGGATCGTGCTCATCATTTGTATTGCGCTTGCCGCCGCTGTGACGCTGAGCTATCTCCCAGCACATGGCTTTTGGCTACTGCTTGGAGTGAGCCTGCTGCATGCCGCATCACTAGCGCCGACAACAGTGCTAGCCGACGCACTGGCGCTGGGATCAGCCCTTCCACCCGCGAGCAGCGGTCAGCGTGGATTCGAGTATGGCTGGGTGCGTGGCGTCGGCTCGGCCGCTTTCATCTGCGGAACTCTGTTTGCCGGACAGGCGGTGAGCGCCTTGGGGCTTGCCGTAATCATTGCCCTTCAAGCCTTACTCCTAGGCACAGCAGCCCTTGCCGCGATTCCGATACCGGAACTAATTCACGATCGCACAGCCGAAGCTGTGCGAGAGCCCGCAGGCGGCGTTATCATTCTGCTCCGGCTTCCGCTGTTTCGGAATCTTATTCTGGTTGCAGCACTCATCCTCGGCAGCCATGCCATGCACGACTCTTTTGCGGTGATCCGCTGGAGTGCCGCGGGTATCACTCCGGCCACCGCGAGCTTGCTTTGGTCCGAGTCGGTGGCGGCAGAGGTACTCGTGTTCTTCGTCATTGGCCCGCCGCTGGTAACGCGGCTCACGCCGGCCGGCGCGCTAGCTGTTGCCGCTGTGGCGGGCGTCCTGCGTTGGGGCGTGGTGGCGCATACAGCGGATGTGGTGGCACTTGCGCTGGTGCAGCCGTTGCACGGCATAACCTTCGCGCTGCTTCATCTCGCCTGCATGCGACTGATCGCCCGCACCGTCCCACAAGGTCTCGAAGGGACGGCCCAGGCGATTTACGGCACAGTCGGTATTGGAGCAGCCACCGCGTTGCTCATTCTTGTCTCCGGCGCGGTGTACGCCCGTTTGGGCGCGCAAGGATTTTGGGTAATGGCTGCGCTGTGTGCGCTCGCCTTGCCATTGACTTGGAAGTTGAGACAAGCCGCGTTCGGTGAAAGCCGCATCCAGTAAGGCTCGCTGCGAACGATAACGGGCTACTCACTATCGGTTCTGTGCACGCCGCTTCTTCGCGGCACCTCGTTTTCGACGCTGGCGTCCAACCTGGAGGTCTCGCATCGCCTTCTGTCTCGTTTTCTCGGAGTAACGACCTTTCGCAGGCGGAGGGATGGCTTTTCCCGACCGCCGCTCACGTGACAGCTTGATCGCGAGCGCTTGACGCTGCTTTTTGGGCTTTGACATGGCGATGTCCCTATCCTGCCGCTACGCCCAGCTGGTCAGTGATGCAATAAGACGATCGCTGCACAGAGCCGCAGCAACGATCACCGCTCGTTTGCCTGGGCAACGCTAAGCTTCTCCCACCTGCTTCTGCAAGCCTCAGTTTTCGAGCACACCAAGTAATTGGAATTCGTAAACACCGACAGAACTGAAACCATGAGAAGATATGACCTTGACTTTCAAATACCTCGCTTTGACGGCTGGGAACTTAAACTCTTGATATGGGTCTTTAAAAAAGCGGATGTTTTGTGTCTGAAATTTGCCTATAGAGTCAAATTTTCCCGTCGCAGAATCATTGCCGGCGAGCAGCTCAAACTCTTTCAAATTCCAGCTTTCACTACTAAGAATCAGTACCTTAAATGTGTCAAAGATTGCCGCCCTATCATCTTTGAACCCGTAAACGGCCCAACTGCCAACCATCCCTACGTCCAAATACTGCCAATTTTTCTCATCGCCATCGATTGCGGACAGCCATCGATCATTGGTGGCCACGATGACATGACCACCGTTCTCTGTAGCAAGCAGATTAATTACCGACGCTTGGGACTGTGCTGAAGGAATGGGGATACCTACAGAGGGAGCCTGATCTTCCATGGTGGGCGCAGCAGCCTTTGGCAGAGCAGGGAGCGCCTGAGTCTTGGATGGCGCCGATTTTGCGGCGTTCTGCGTTTCCGAGAGTTGCTTTTGAGTGCGGTCAAAAAGTCCCGATCGATTAAGTAGGACAGTCAAACCCGCGCCGGCAATTGTTACGCCTGCCGTTGCCGTCAAGAGAGCTGGCATGGTCTTCCACCAAGGTCGTGCCGGCGATCTGGTATTTGTTACCGTCTGTCTCGTGTCAGGTAGCGCATTGCCGCCGATGAGGCCGGCAACGGTCGTTAACAATTGATCAAACTCAGAATGCGGAGAATCACCGCACCAATCGGATAGATCTGCCGCTTCAATTCTCTTGAACTCGAGGGGAATTTGCACCTTCTCGATCAACGCGGGAATTAGAATACCTCGCGCGGCGCCT
>DATACQ010000785.1:0-9709 GCA_036258955.1 Binatia bacterium | reverse complement strand
AATGGCGGAAGCTGCTTAGTCGCCCGAGGCTTCTCACCGGCCGTTTCACCCCCAACTTCATGCTTACGTGCCGCTACGCGCTCTCACATTGACATTCAAGAGGAATTCCTTTAAAAATCTTCCTTTGGGAAAAACACATGAAATATGCGGTAATTAGGACCGGCGGCAAGCAATATCGCGTGTCCGAGGGGTAACTTGTAAAAGTCGAGAAGCTCGCCGGCGAGGTTGGCGATCAGGTGACGCTGGCAGATGTTTTATTCATTGGCGGCAACGACGAAGTGAAAATCGGCGTGCCCGTGGTAGCTAACGCCAAGGTTACGGGCCAGATCGTAAGCCAGGCAAGGGCAAAAAAGGTTATCGTTTTCAAGAAAAAGAGGCGAAAAAGCTATAGTCGCCAACGCGGCCATCGGCAATATCAAACTACATTGAAAATCACGGGCATCGAAGCCTAGCTCGAGAGGATAATATGGCGCATAAAAAAGCGGGAGGAAGCTCGCGCAACGGGCGCGATAGCAACGGGCAAAGGCGTGGCGTGAAGGTTTTCGGTGGCGAAACCGTTCGCGCCGGCAACATTCTCGTCCGGCAACTCGGTACACGCATTCACCCCGGGAAAAATGTCGGCATGGGCCGGGATTACACGCTGTTCGCGCTCACGGATGGTATCGTCAAGTACGGGCGCTATGATAGAACACGAAAAAAGGTGGAAGTCTTACCAGCGGCGCAGTAGTGTAGGGACGGTGCCGCTTTGGAGAAAAGCCCCGATCAGGGGCTTTTTTTTTGCCTGTGAGAAGTTGATGATGAGACCAGGGATCAGGATTGCAGACCTTCATGAGAGCCGCCGGCCGCGGCTCCTGATCTCTGATCTTCGGGCTCTCTGGCCGTCGGTTGTATTATGAAGTTCATCGACGAAACCAAGATTCGTGTCATTGCCGGGGATGGCGGCCGTGGCTGTGTGGCGTTCCGCCGGGAGAAATTTGTTCCACGGGGCGGCCCCAGCGGCGGCAACGGCGGAGATGGCGGTGACGTTATCATGGAAGCCGATCCCCAACTTACGACTCTCCTCGATCTACGCTATCAGAAACAATACAAGGCCGGCCGTGGGCAGCATGGCATGGGGAGCGACTGTCATGGCCGTCGCGGCGATGACCGGGTGATTCATGTCCCCCTCGGCACGATCATTCGGGACGCGGCTAGCGGCGAGCTCATTGGTGATCTCAAGAATCCGGGCGAACGGGTGGTAGTCGCCGCGGGCGGTCGCGGCGGCAAAGGCAATGCTCATTTCGTCTCCTCAACGCACAGAGGGCCGCGTTTCGCGCAGCCGGGGGAGCCCGGGGAAGAGAAGGAATTACTCATCGAGCTCCGCCTGCTCGCGGATGCGGGCATTATCGGCCTGCCAAACGCCGGCAAATCGACGCTGATATCGGTTATCTCAGCCGTTCGACCTAAGATCGCCGATTATCCGTTTACCACGTTAGTGCCGAACCTGGGAGTCGTGAGCTACGGCGAGCAACAGAGCTTTGTTGTCGCCGATATCCCGGGGCTGATCCAAGGAGCCCACGGCGGGCAGGGCTTAGGTGACAAATTTTTGCGCCACGTCATGCGTACCCGCCTGCTCATTCATTTGATCGACGCCTCCAACATCAGCAAAGACGATCCGTTGGAAAACTGGCAAGCCGTCAACCGGGAGCTGGAGTTGTTCAATGCGGAGCTTATCACCAAACCGCAAATTGTGGTGGCAAGTAAGATCGATCTTCCGGAAGCCAGACAGAATGCGCAGTTGCTTGCGCGAAAACTGCCCAAGAAGTTTAAGCCGCTCTGCGCCATTTCCGCCGTCACCGGCGAAGGCGTGAAGGCGCTAGTACGGCGGGTCGGTGCCTTGCTGGATGAAATCGGCGGGTCCGAATCAATCGATGACGCAGAAGGACTTTAAAGAGCCAATTCTCCGCGCGACCCGCCGCGTGGTGGTAAAGATCGGAAGCCAGATTCTCTCCTCCGGCGCCGCCATCGAGAAAGCGAGGCTGCGCGGTTTGATCCGGGAGCTTTCCGCGCTGCACGATCAGAAAAAAGAAATTGTCATCGTCAGTTCTGGTGCGGTGGCCGCTGGCATGTCGCGGCTCGGCTGGAAAGAACGGCCCAGGACCATCCCCGAAAAGCAGGCTCTGGCCGCCGTAGGCCAGATCAAACTGATGGCTCTCTACGAGCGCTATTTTTCGAAATTCAAGAAGAGCGTTGCGCAGGTGCTTCTGACCCACGAGGATTTGGCGAATCGCCAGCGCTACCTCAATGCCAAGCATACTTTTGAAATGCTCCTGGAAGCTTCGATCATTCCAATCGTGAACGAAAATGACACGGTGGCGGTGGAAGAGATGAAGTTTGGCGATAACGATCATCTCTCTGCACTGGCCGCGACCCTGCTGGGGGCGGACCTGCTGGTGATCTTGAGCGATGTGGAAGGCGTCTATGACCGCGATCCGCGCATTCACCGCGCTGCGCGAATCATCCCTTTGATGGATAATATCAAACACGTCAAGGAAGCTATTGTAGGCGAAAGTCGCAGCGCGCTCGGCACGGGCGGTATCGTCACGAAGATCGGCGCTGCTGAGGAAGCTGCGGCCGCAGGAATTGCGACCGTGATTACCAGCGGCGTGCGTCCCGGAGCGTTGACCCGGGTTTTTGATGCGAGCCAAGAGATCGGCACGCTTGTTTTACCGGAGCAGAATCGTTTGACCCACCGCAAACATTGGATTGCGTACAATCTCAAGCCCGCAGGAGATATCGTCGTTGATGGCGGCGCCTACGAGGCTCTCGTGCATCAAAAGAAGAGCTTGTTGCCTTCTGGACTGAAAGAGGTTCGCGGCGCGTTTGGCGCCGGTGACTGCGTCCGCTGCCTGGATCCGGGAGGGCGTGAATTCGCCCGTGGGCTGGTGAGCTATAGCGCGCAGGAGTTGAATCGGATCAAAGGATTGCATACAAGCAACATTGAAAAAGTGCTGGGCTACAAGTCCTACGATGAGATCATCCATCGCGACGATTTGGTGTTGTTCGAGAAGGGCAGAGTGATGGAGTAGAAGAAGGGAGTGATGGAGTATTGGAGTAAAGGAGTGTTGCTCGCAAGCCGGTATTCGATCACCCCACCACCCCAATACTCCATGACCCTAATTAGTACAAGCTGCCCTAGTGGCTGGGCATGGACATTGAAGTGAGTAAGCTCGCGTTTAAAGAACAGGCGCTGCTGTTGGGCCGGCAAGCCAAGGCCGCGGCGCGCAAGCTGGCGCCTCTTTCGTCGGCGGAAAAGAACCGCGCCCTGCTAACGATGGCAGAGAAGCTTGAAGCTCAGACCGCTTTCCTGCTTGAAGCCAACAAGAAAGACCTCGATCTTGCGGCTCGCAGCGGCATCTCTGGCGCAGTGTTGGATCGCATCGCGCTTGACTCGCGGCGCGTGCAAGCGATGGCAAACGGAGTGCGAGAAGTCGCGGCGCTTCCCGACCCGGTGCACGAAATTGTTAGAATGTGGCGGCGGCCCAACGGCCTTCAGGTGGGCAGGATGCGTATTCCGCTCGGGGTCGTCGGGATGATTTATGAGGCGCGACCCAACGTCACGGCGGACGCCGCCGCGCTTTGTCTCAAATCAGGCAATGCGGTCATCCTGCGCGGGGGCAGCGAAGCACATCTTTCCAACCAGGCTATCGGGGAGGTGCTCCGGCAGGCGCTCGCAGATACGGCAGTCCCGGCAACGGCCATTCAGGTCGTCGAAACCAAGGACCGCGCGCTCGTGGCAGAGTTGCTGCAACTCGAAGATTACATCGATCTTATTATCCCACGGGGCGGTGAAGAGTTGATCCGCGCCGTTGCAGCGAATTCCAGAGTGCCCGTCGTCAAGCACTACAAAGGCGTTTGCCACGTTTACGTGGACAATGACGCGTCTTTTGAGATGGCGGAGCGTATCTGCATCAATGCCAAAGTCCAGCGCCCGTCGGTTTGCAACGCGATGGAAACCTTGCTCGTGCATGAAGCCATCGCGGCGAAATTCTTGCCGCTGATCGCGGCGCGATTCCAGGAAGCAGGAGTAGAGATTCGCGGCTGTGAAAAGACTCGCACTCTGGTGCCCGCAGCGAAGCAAGCCACGGAAGCCGATTGGACCACTGAGTATCTTGATCTGATTCTCGCCGTGCGGGTCGTCAAAGGCATGGACGAAGCGATCGACCACATCGAGCGTTACGGCTCCGAGCATACCGAAACGATCGTGACTACGAGCTATCAGAAGTCGCGGGAATTTATTGAACGGGTCAACTCTTCCGCCGTCATGGTCAATGCCTCCACGCGCTTCAACGACGGCGGCTAACTCGGTCTCGGTGCCGAGATCGGCATCAGCACGAGTAAGATCCACGCTTTTGGCCCCATGGGCCTTGAAGAACTGACGACTACGAAATTTGTTGTGCTCGGCGATGGACAGATCCGAGAGTAAGAGAAAGGCCAGCGGATGAAGGCGGAAGCCGGAAGTTATGTGAGAAAAGGCGGAAGTCGGAAAAAAGAAAGCACAAGCGTGTTTCGAATCGAGTCGGTGCCAGAGAAGGTTTTAACTTTATCCTTCATCCTTCATCCCTCATCCTTCCTTGCATCCCTGTCGGCCCCATGAGGATCGGTTTATTCGGCGGGACCTTCGACCCGATCCATTGGGGCCATCTGCGTAGCGCCGAGGAAGTGCGCGAAGCCTTCGCCTTGGATCGAATTCTTTTCATTCCGACGGCAAAGCCGCCGCACAAGCGCGGCCAAACCAAGACATCGGCGCGCGATCGCCTCGCGATGGTGCGACTGGCGCTCGCGAGCAACCCTCACTTCGGAGTCTCCACGGTGGAAATTAACCGGCGCGGCGTCTCCTATTCTATTGATACTCTGCGCCATTTCGCTCAACGCAATCGCGGCGCCGACAGCTACTATTTCATCCTGGGGCTTGACGCCTTTCGGGAAATCGGCAGCTGGAAGGACTTCAGGGAGGTATTTCCGCTCTGTAATTTCATTGTGACCTCGCGTCCCGGAAGCCGCAAAACGAATCTTCTTAGCGGTGTTTCCGTTGCCGTGCAGAAGCTGTTTTGTTATGATCCTGTCACGAAGATTTATCGCCACCGAAGCGGCACCACGCTGCATTTTTTACAACTCACCGACTTCGCCGTCTCGGCGTCCGATATACGAGCCAGAGTGCGGCAGAAAAAATCGATCCGTTACCTGGTCCCGAAAACCGTGGAGCATTATATCGGTAAACGTGGCCTCTATTCGGAGCCGGCGCAAGGAAATAATGCCATTGGCTGACAAAAGCTCCTGGGAAAAGGCTCTGACCATTGTCGCCGCAGCCCTGGAAAAAAAGGCTTCCAACCTCAGTGTACTTTGCGTACGGGACCTGACGTCCATCGCCGATTACTTCGTGATTTGTTCCGGACGCTCCGATCGTCAGGTGCAAAGCATCGCCCAGGGAATCGAAGAGGAGTCGCTCGACAACGGCATCAAACCTTTCGCCGTGGAGGGGACCGGCCGCGGACACTGGGTGCTCATGGATTTCTCGGACGTGGTCGTGCACATCTTTTATGAGCCGGTGCGACAGTTCTATGACCTAGAAGGACTCTGGGGCGACGCTCCACGGGCGCAGTTGCCGGAGCCCTATGCGAAGCTCGCCGGTCAATTCTGAGCAAGGCTGCTGAAGAAGACCCAAAGGCTTTGTTGCGCTCAATCGCCTCGTTGCAACGTACTCTCATTTTACGACTCCAGCCTGTCCGGAGCGCAGTCGAAGAATCGATTTCGCGCGCCTCGCTGCTGGATCTCTTTGAGCAGCCTGTTAAAGGCTCTTCAAGAGCCTGATACCTTGGTAAAGTTATTATAACGCGAGGGTCTGACGCTTCATCGGTCTGACGAGTCCTGAGAAAATAGCCCACTGAAGGAGATTTTGTGAGCACAGCACGCCCGGTCATTCTCGTAATTTTGGACGGCTTCGGCATCAACCCGCGAAGGGATGGCAATGCCATCGCCAATGCCAGCATGCGCAATTTTGATGCGCTGGTGAAAACGTATCCGAACTCACGGCTGTCGATGTCCGGCGCCGACGTCGGATTGCCTGACGGGCAAATGGGCAACTCCGAGGTCGGACACATGATCTTGGGGGCAGGGCGCATCGTCTACCAGGACCTGACGTTGATCCACAAAGACATTGACGAAGGACTCTTCTACGAAAACCCGATTCTCCTCGACGCGATGAAGAAAACCAGGGAACGGAGCGGGCGCCTCCATTTGATGGGTCTCTTGGGAGACGGCGGCGTTCACAGCCACCAGCGACATATGGAAGCTCTGATCGAACTGGCGCAGCGCCAGAGCATGCCTCGTGTTTACCTTCATCTTTTTCTGGACGGTCGCGACACTCCGCCCAATAGCGCCGAGCAGTTCATGCTCGACTTGGACGAGAAGTTGGCCGCTTATCCGCAGGTCAAGATTGCTACCGTCATCGGGCGTTACTACGCTATGGATCGTGACAAGCGCTGGGACCGCGTTGAGAAGGCGTATCTTTGTCTTACCGAGGGTAAAGGGAAAAAAGCGCCGTCGGGCCTGGAAGCGGTTCGGCGCAGTTACGCCGAAAATATCACCGATGAGTTTGTTCTTCCTACCGCGATAGAAGGCTCGGTTCCCGAGGGACTCATTGCTGACGGCGACGGCGTGATCTTTTTCAATTTCCGCGCAGACCGGGCGCGCGAATTGACGAGGGCGCTGACCGAGAGCGGTTTCAGAGAGTTCGCGCGGCCGCGGCGCATCGATCTTACGGCTTTCGTGACCCTGACCCAATATGATGAGACGTTCAAAGTTCCCGCGGCCTATCAGCCGCGGGAGCTTCGGCGAATCCTCGGAGAAGTTGTCAGCCAGCATGGCATTCGCCAGTTGCGCATTGCAGAGACCGAAAAGTACGCTCACGTCACCTATTTCTTCAATGGCGGGGAGGAGAAGGAATTTCCCGGTGAAGAGCGTATTCTGATCCCCTCGCCCCGAGACGTTCCCACCTACGACTTCAAACCCGAGATGAGCGCGCGGCAAGTCACCGAAGCGCTCACAGCGAAACTACTCGCCGAAGACATCGGTCTGATCATTGTGAACTATGCCAATGCCGACATGGTGGGGCACACAGGGAACTTTGAAGCTTCCGTAAAGGCTTGCGAGGTCATCGATGAATGCCTGGGCAGAGTTGTAGATGCCGCACTGCGCAAGAAAGGCCGAGTGATCATCACCGCCGATCACGGCAATATCGAACAGCTGATCGATTACGATACAGGCATGCCGCACACCGCGCATACGACCAATCTGGTTCCTTCGATACTGATCGATGAAGAGCGCCGAATGAGCCGTCTGTTCCCGGGCGCCGGGAGCGACATCGCACCGACGGTGCTCGACCTGATGGGATTGCCTCAACCCAAAGAGATGACCGGTCGGTCCCTTATCGTCGATTCCTAGCGGCAACCTGGGCTGCGTCAGCTCCTCCGGCAAACTTCTGGCCACGGTTCAAAGCGTCGCTGAGCCTCTCGAACGGGTTCAAGTTTCAAGATGCGATTATAGCGTTCAGGCGGACTGCCAACCTTTGGATTCGGGACTCGCTCGTCCCTCGATGTTTTGCTAAGGTCGAGGCCGCCATGAAGCTCGCCGCCTCACCGGGGCTCTTGGACAACTTCGATTGGCTGCTTGATTGGCTCTTTCCACCGCGCTGCCGCGCGTGCGGCAGTTGGATGCCGGGTAGAGATGCGCAATACTTTTGTTTGTCGTGCCGCCCACAGATTGAGCTTGTAAGGCATCCGCTGTGTTCGATTTGCGGCCGCCCCTTTCCCGACAGCGCCGGAGAAGATCATCCCTGCGCACTGTGCATCAGACGCGCTCCTCATTACCTTCACGCCCGCGCCTGGGCTTGCTATCCACGCGAAGAGTTGGGAGCGCAACCGCTGAGAAGCACGGTGCAGAAGTTCAAATATGGCCGTAAGGTGTCACTGGGCAAGCCGTTGGGGCGGCTCATGGCGCGCGGCTGTGAAGAGTTTTTGAGCGCGTGCCGCGCCGAGCTGGTTGTGCCGGTGCCGCTCCATCTCAAGCGGCTTCGCTGGCGCGGCTTTAATCAATCCGTGTTGCTGGCCAACGAGGTGAGCCGCGCCTATGCGACGCCCATGGACCCGTTTGTTTTGGTGCGCCGCCGCGAGACGCCGCCGCAGACGCAGTTGACCGAAGTAGAGCGGCGCAGAAATGTGCGGGGGGCGTTCTCGGTCAATCCGGCTAAGCCGATCAAGAACAAGAGTATCCTGCTCGTGGATGATGTTTACACGTCCGGCGCGACGGTCAACGAGTGTAGCCGGGCACTGCGGCGGGCCGGCGCTAAAGAGGTCTATGTGCTGACCTTAGCGCGCGCCGTCTAGCCGGGCAGGCTGCTGAAAAAGACCCATATGCTTCGTTGCACTCGATCGATTTCGCGTCAACGTACAAGAGTACGCCTCCGCTCATCGCTGTTCGCGCGCCTCGCCTCTGGATCTTTTTGAGCAGCCTGCGAGAAAAGTGTGGCGCACGGGAAAGTTGTTGCTTACATTTCCTTACTCGCCGATGCTCTCCTGGAGGGTGTCTGGGAGTTTAGCATCTTGCTTATATCACAATATTTATATATATAGATGCTACGAGAGTTGCTGGAATGGAGTTGGTTCGCGCCCTTAAGGCTTTGGCCGACCCTTTGCGCCTGCGCATCTTTGCCGCCGTCGCGGAAGAAGAGCTCACGGTCGGGGAGGTACAAGACATTGTTGACTCGGTGCAATCATCGGTTTCGCGCAATCTCGCGATTCTGCGCGATGCCGGGTTTGTGCAGGATCGCAAGGAGGGGACCAGCGTTTATTTTTCCGCCCGGCGCAACATGCCGGATGCGGCGCGCGAGCTCTTTAACTCCTTGCAATTCCGACTCGCTGAGATTCCCGAAATAAAGCAAGATCAGGCGCGCCTGGAAGAATGCCGCCGGCGAAGGCGGCAGCGGTCGCAGGGCTATTTTGAATCTGTAGCGGGCGATTGGGAGCGCATTCGGAAGAGCTACTTCGACGATCGGGTGACCTCGCTGGCCATTGAAAAACTGCTGCGGCGCGGTCTCATTCTCGCGGATGTCGGGTGCGGTACTGGTAGTCTGACGTTCGAGCTGGCGCGGTTCGCCGGCAAAGTCATCGGCGTCGACCTTTCCCGCGAGATGCTGCGGCGCGCACGCTCTCGTGCCGAGGAACGGCAATTACGAAATGTCGAGTTTCGCCAGGGCGACGCTCTCGACCTTCCTATGCAATCGCAGAGCGTCGATGCGGCGTTTTGCGTGATGGTACTGCATTTTCTTCCGGACCCGCAGCGCGCGATTGCCGAGCTGTGCCGGATCGCGCGCCGCAGCGGCGCGGTCATACTGGTCGATTTGGTCAAGCACCAACAGGATTGGATGCGCGAGCAAATGGCGCACCGCTGGCTGGGATTTGAAAAGGGGCAGATCGAGGATTGGTTTCGCCAAGCCGGCGTGTCACAGCTCGATTACGAGCTTACCGGCGCGTTTGCCGGAGAAAAGATGGCGCGCAATGGGAACCGACCGGTCGAAATCTTCGTTGCGCGCGCCGCGCTGTCCGGCAACGCGACATCCGAAGAGAAGAAGAATTCTGACCGCAGGCAACGTAGGCGGCCGAGCCGCCGGAAC
>DATACQ010000784.1:0-6040 GCA_036258955.1 Binatia bacterium | reverse complement strand
AATGAAAATCCGGCAAGCTCGCATGACTTCGGCCACGATATTATCCCGCAGCTCTTCAAGCGTGGGACCGTTTACGCGTATGATTTCCGCAAAAACCGCGTCCCCTCCACCCATCGTGGCGAGGAACCGAGTTACTGGCGGGATCTGGGCACCCTCGAAGCTTATTATGAGGCCAACATGGACCTTTGCTCCATCGACCCGTCCTTTAATTTGTACAATCGCAGTTGGCCGTTGAGAACCGTAGGGTTTGGTGATCCGCCTGCGAAATTCGTCTTTGACTGGCCTGACCGCCAGGGAATGGCGGTGAACTCGATCGTTGCGGAAGGAAGCATCGTAAGCGGCAGCGTCGTGCGCAATTGCGTGGTGGGCCGCAACGTACGCATTCACAGCTACAGCCTGATCGAGGACTCCGTAATCATGGATTGGACGGAGATCGGCCGGGGCTGTAAAATCCGCCACGCCATTATCGACAAATCCAATTTGATCCCACCCGGAACGGAAATCGGCTATAATCCGGAGCAAGATCGCCAGCGTTTTTACGTATCCGACGGCGGTATCATTGTGCTATGCCGTGGGGAGCGCCGGACCGATTGGATCACGACCGGTTAATGAAGGGGGGGAATTGGAGCGCTACATTTGCATTCATGGTCACTTCTATCAACCGCCGCGGGAGAATCCGTGGCTCGAATCCATCGAGCTGCAAGATTCCGCCTATCCATATCACGATTGGAACGAGCGCATCACCGCCGAGTGCTATGCGGCAAATTCCGTCTCGCGCATTCTCGATGTCGAAGGCCGCATTGAACGGCTGGTGAACAATTACGCCAAGATCAGTTTTAATTTCGGCCCGACGTTGCTCTCCTGGCTCGAGTCGAAGGCGCCGCAGGTGTATCTCGCTATCTTGCAGGCGGACCGCGAGAGTCAGAGAAACTTTTCCGGGCACGGCTCCGCGCTCGCGCAAGCGTACAATCACATGATTATGCCGCTCGCGAGTAGCCGCGACAGGCGCACGCAGGTTTGTTGGGGCATCGCCGATTTCGAACACCGCTTTAGGCGCAAGCCGGAAGGCATGTGGCTACCGGAAACCGCGGTGGACCTAGAGACCCTCGAGATTCTTGCCGAAGCAGGAATTAAGTTTACGATTCTTGCGCCTCATCAGGCGGGGCGCGTGCGCCGCATCGGGGAGAGTGCATGGCACGACTTCAGCGGCGGCCGCATCGACCCGACGCGCGCCTATGAGCAGCGCTTGCCATCGGGGCGCAAAATAGCTTTGTTTTTTTATGATGGTCCGGTCTCTCGCGCGGTGGCTTTCGAAGGTTTGTTGTCGCGCGGCGAACATTTGGCCAACCGGCTGCTCGGCATCTTCTCGGAGAACCGCCGCAGGTCACAGCTCGCCCACATCGCGACGGACGGTGAAAGCTACGGCCATCATCACCGCTTTGGAGATATGGCCCTAGCTTACGCTTTGAACCACATCGAGTCGAATCGGCTCGCGAAGCTCACAAATTACGGCGAGTTCCTTGAGCGAAATCCGCCGACTCATGAAGTTGAAGTCGTCCCAAAAACCTCCTGGAGTTGCTTTCACGGCATCGATCGCTGGCGCAGTAACTGCGGCTGCAATTCCGGCGGCCATCCCGGGTGGAACCAGGAGTGGCGCACCCCGCTGCGCAACGCCTTGGATTGGCTGCGCGATCGCACCGTCGCGCCGTTCGAAAGAGCGGCGCTTCCACTGTTCGAGTCCCCATGGGCGGCGCGCGATGACTACATCAAGGTAGTGCTTGACCGCTCGGCTGAAAATGTCGAAGGGTTTTTCGCGCGCCACGCCGGACGGCCGCTTAGGCCTGAAGAGAAAACTGCGGCGCTCAAGCTCATGGAGTTACAGCGCCATGCCATGCTCATGTATACGAGCTGCGGTTGGTTCTTCGACGAGTTGTCTGGCATTGAAACCGTTCAGGTGATGCAATACGCAGGTCGCGCCGTGCAGCTTGCCCAAGAACTTTTCGGGGATTCGCTGGAAACCAGTTTCGTGGCCCGCCTGGCGGATGCCAGGAGCAATATTCCGGAGCAGGGCAACGGCGGGCGTATTTACGAAAATTTCGTTAAGCCCGCGCAGGTGGATTGGGAACGGGCCGGCGCGCATTATGCGGTGAGCTCCCTCTTCCAAGACTATTCGGATCAGACCAACATTTACTGTTTTGCAGCCAGCCGGGAAGACTACCAACTTCTTAGCGCCGGCCTCGCAAAGATGGCCATCGGCCGGGTCAGGCTGACTTCCGATATCACTCGAGAATCCGAAGCTCTAAGCTTTGCAGTGCTGCATATGGGCGATCACAACGTTAACGGCGGTGTTCGCAAATTTCGCGGCGAGGAAGCCTACGTCGCGCTGAAGCAAGATGCCACGGAGCCATTTTTGCGCGCCGAGTTTCCCGAAGTGATCCGCCTCATGGACCGCCATTTCGGGGACTCACATTATTCCGTCAGCTCGCTGTTTCGGGATGAGCAGCGAAAGATCCTCGATGTAGTTCTCGCATCCACTCTGAGCGAAGCGGAGACGCTGTATCGTCAGATCTACGAGCGGCGCGCGCCCATGATGCGCTTTCTCACCAACCTCCATATCCCGCTCCCCAAAGCTTTGGGCGCTGCGGCTGAGTTCGTCTTAAATGGATACTTGCGCGCCGCTTTGGAACAAGAGGACATCAACCCGGAGCTGATTCGCTCGCTGTTGGAAACCACTGCTCTCGAGGGTGCGGCTGTGGATGCCGCGACACTCGAATTCGCGTTCCGGCATAATCTCGAAAGACTAGCTGAGCGACTGTCGGCTGATCCTAGCGAAGCTTACGTAAAGCAGTTACAGAGCGCCGCGAGCGTTGTCCAGTTCCTGCCCTTCTCCGTTGATTTGTGGAAAGTCCAAAATATCTACTACCAATTGCTGAACGATCTTCTTCCCAAGATGCGCCAGGCTCAAGCGCGAGGCGACTTAGCAGCAAAGGCCTGGGTCGAAGCGTTCAGCGTTCTCGGCTGCCAGCTCAACGTTAAGGTGAGTTAGCGATCCTCGTGGCGCCGACTGAAATCACGCTATGGATTTTCGTTGCAAAACGGTTATGAAGGACGCCTGACCTAAGTTTCCTGGATTAAAGTTCGTTGAAAAGTTCGGAGTCCGACTCATCATCCGGTAGCGCGGAATCCAGGACGTTTGAAGTACCCTGGATTCCGGGTCTCGCTTCCCTCGCGAAAGCGGGGATCACGCCAGCTCGCCCGAAATGACGTTAATAATGTTGTGTAGCGAATTGCAGAGACATTACACGTGGATCTACTTTAAAACGGGACAAACTCCGTAGCGCAAACCCTGTAAGTATCTCACTTCCTGTCAAGACGCTGCATTTTCGGCTTCAAATACTCGTGCCATTTTTGCAACAAGCCGGCCGCATACCTGTGCATTTCAGCAGAATCGACGCGTTTCAAGCAGATTCTGCTGGCATGGCCTTTGCGGTTTTTTAGTCAGGAAAGGAGGAGTCATATGCGACAGAAAAGTTTGATTGCAACTTCAATATTGGCAGCATCCTGTTTCGCTGTTGGATGCACGTCCTCCGGGCCTCGAACCGCCCAGTCGGACCGGGAGCGGATCAATCCAAGCATCGCGTCTTCCGATAGTTCCTGGGGCGGAACTCAGAGCGAGCGCGAGAGAGAATCGGGAGCGCCACTTCCTGAAGGCAGCTCGCAAGCCGGTACGACAGGGAGTTTTTCGCAAGGCGATATGAGGCAGGAGATGTCTTCCTTCGATCACTCATATGGCGGAACCCAGAGCGAACGCGAAAGAGAATCTGGAACGCCGCTTCCAGAAAGTAGCTCATAAGCAGAAGTAAGCGGTCCCAGCGCAGGGTGCTGATGTTGATGATCTAACTGCATGATGATGTAAGTGGGTGCTCCCGTTGTAGGTGTCGGAGTAGGTGTCGGAGTCCCGCCCTACAACGGGAGCTTCGTCTTGTTCAGGCAATGGCTCTCTGTGTGCGAGCCCGTACTCACTTTTACCAGCAGTTTTTCTGTTGTAACGCCAATCGGAATGCTCCACGCCCACGCCTCTTTCGCCGGTGCCAGCGTCGTTGTACGCGTCGAGATCCAGCGCGGGAATCGGTTTGGATTTCCGATGGGGTACGCGACATAGTTCAAACGCAATGCAAATAGATTAGCGTCGTAAGCGTTATCGTCAACGCAGTAGGCTGCGGTAGCAGTCCCGTGCCCAATAAGTAAGCAGATTTGTATTCATTGCTCGAGCCGGATCGTTAGCTCTCGGCACCAGGCGCTTGATTTGTCTCGACATCAACGGCGCCTTATAGTCTGATAAGTATCATACCGTAATCGGATCTTCAGGACTTCGTCCAAACTTCGCAGCACGTTGACGGGCAACTCCGGACTTTCTCGAAATGGCGCAATGGATAATCAGCACGATTCAGTCAACCGGTTACTTCGGCATCATCTCGCTCATGTTCTTGGAGAACGTCTTCCCGCCCATTCCTTCAGAACTTATCATGCCGCTAGCTGGTTATATGGTAGCCGAAGGCCAACAGCACTTCGTGGGTGTTGTCATTGCAGGCACGGTCGGCTCCGTCCTAGGCGCATTGCCGCTATACTACGCGGGCTACTTTCTCGGCGAGGAGCGCGTGAAAGCCTTTGCCGACAAGCACGGGCAGTGGCTGACTGTTTCACGAGACGAGCTCGATAAAGCTAAGAACTGGTTCGACCGGCATGGCAAGCGCGCGGTTTTGATATGTCGCATAGTGCCGGCATTGCGCTCGTTGATCTCCATTCCGGCGGGAATCGCGAAAATGAATATAGTGATCTTTGTATGCTACACCGCCATAGGCGCATGTCTGTGGACTGCTCTTCTGGTCTATGCCGGGTATATCTTGGGATCGAAGTTCGAGCAGGTCGGCGAATATCTGAATCCCGTCTCTTACGCTGTCCTCGCCGGCATCCTGCTTTCTTATTGCATTCGAGTTTTTAGACAAAGCCGCAAGAGAAATTCCAATTAAAGCGCTCGGCGGGCCGAGATTCTTCGCCTGCGGGCTCGCACCGAGATTGCGAGACGGCGTCAAGGCCCGGGGATGCGGCGCAGACGGCTTGAGCCGTTTGAATGATTTTGAACGGCTTGAACTTTGCAGATCAGGTAACTTCGACAAAGAAAGGGATCGCGCGCAGGGCCATGCTAAGGGCTAGGACACAAAGGGAGGCAAGCGCGAAGGGATAAAACCACGGCACTCGACTGCCGAGGCTCTTCACCAGGAAAGTACCTTTTTCAGTTCTGTTGATATTCGCGTAAGCTTCTTCGAGCTGTTTGGCATCGCGCACATCAAAGTAGTTTCCGCCTGTGGCTTCCACCGCCGCCATCAATCGCGGGGCGTCTCGCACTTTTTCCACTTCAACGCCGATGAAATGGATCTTAAATTTCTCCTCCTTGGCGCGCGCGATAGCCTGATAGACGTCGCGGCCGGTGTTGTTTTCACCGTCGGTGAGGACAATCATCACCCGTCCTTTCTCTCCTCCGCGGGGGTCGCGCCCCTGCTTGGCGGCGAGGTCAAGGGCCGTGATGATGCCTTCGCCGATGGCCGTTTGACCCTCGTTCGCCAGTGTCTTGTTATCTACCATCTGCAGATAACGCTGCACGTAAGCGGAGTCAAAAGTCATCGGCGCCACCACATAAGCGTTCTCCGAGAAAACTACAACCGCGAGCCGATCGTCGCGCCGGCGCTGCACGAAATCCACCATGGCGTCCTTCACGGCTGCCAAGCGGTCCTTTTCTTTGACCCTGATGCCCGCGCGTTGCCGTTCCATTGCGCCTCTCAGGTCGATGGGCTCCTGCATGCTGGAAGAGAGATCAACGACCATGATGATATCGAGTCCTTTTTTGGCGACGAAACGGTGCGCTGCCGGGAGCACCGGGTCGAGCAGCGCAATGACCAGCAACGCCAACGCGATCAGTTCGAGAAAACGCGGCAGATAGACCAACGGGGAAGCCGGGCGGACGCGCGTCTGAAGATAATGC
>DATACQ010000783.1:0-7665 GCA_036258955.1 Binatia bacterium | reverse complement strand
GAATTTTTTCCTGCAAGGATGGTTTTGTTTATCTATATGTTACGCGCCAGCACTGGAAGCTGTTTTTAGAAGTTTGGAAAGATCACCCGACGCAATTTGATGGTAAAGATTGGCTAAACAATTTGTACCGGCGGGCGCACGCCGATCAGCTGAACGCCGCCCTCGAAGCCTTCCTGGCTCGCTACACCATGGCGGAGATTACCGAGTTGCTCCAGGCCCAGGGGATTCCTTGCGTACCGGTCAATACGCCTCTGGGTTTCGTTACCGATGAGCACGTACGAAGCCGGGGCTTTATGGCTTCCGTTGATCACGTGGATTTCGGTAAAACTCAGCAGGCTGCGTCACCGTTTGTGATCAACGGCGGGCGATTGCCGGTCGAGAGCGTGCCGTCGCTCGACAGCTGCGGCTCCGGCGCTAGCCCGGCCGCGGCGGCAGCAAAAGAGGGCCCTCCTAATAGACAGAAAAGCTTTGCCAGCGGCGCGCCTCTTGAGGGTATGCGCATCGTGAGTTTCGATCATGTGCTCGCCGGGCCCTACGGCACGACCATCCTGGCGGAGCTTGGCGCCGATGTGATCAAAGTCGAATCCAGTAAAGGCGGCATGGATCCATTTCGTTTCTTCGGCACCGGGGAAGATCCCAATTTGTCGCCGCGCTTTCTTGAGTTCAACCGCAACAAGCGTTCGTTTACCGTCAATTTAAAACACCCAAAAGGACAGGGTGTACTGCACGATCTCGTCGCCAAGGCTGATGCCGTGCTCGACAATTACAGCGTCGATGTCGTGGGGCGCATCGGTTTGGCCTACGATCAGCTATGTAAAGTGAAGCCGGATATCATCAATCTGCGCATGCCGGGACTCGGCACTACGGGGCCGAAAAGGCACTACTCGACCGTGGGGGTGAATATCACGTCTTTTACGGGACTCACCTACATGTGGAATCATCCCGGCCACACACACCCGCCCATCGGTTCGCAAACGGTTTATCCTGACTATGTCTCGGGCGTGCTCTGCGCCATCATCATTATTTCCGGCGTGCTCTATCGAGATCGCAATGGAAAAGGCGCTTTTATCGATCTTGGCCAATCGGAAGCCACGGCGTTTATGATCGGCGCTAGTTTGATGCAAGCCGCCGCCACTGACAAAGATCCGGAGCCGATTGGCAACTCTTCGTTCTCGGCCGCGCCGCACGATTGTTATCCCTGCCGGGGCGAAGATCGCTGGTGCGTGATCGCGGCAGAGAACGACAAACAGTGGCACGCGCTGGCGGAAATCATCGGCGGAGAGCTCGCACACGACAAACGTTTCAAAACTAACGCCGATCGGCTGACAAACCGCGCCGCGCTGAACGACCTGATCGCAGCATGGACCAGGGCGCGGGATCGTTTTGAAATCAGAGATCTGCTCCAGTCGGCGGGGGTGCCCTGCGGCGTCGTGCAAACCGGCGAAGACTTGTGCAACGATCCACAGCTTAAAGCGCGGGGTTTCGTCGTGGCGGTCGACAATCCACGCCTTGGACGGGTGGTGTTGCCGAATTTTCCGCTGCAGTTTAAAAACTCGCAGCTCACCCGGCGTTGGGAGTTTCCGGTTCTCGGCCGCGACACGGAGGCCGTGCTGCGGGATGTGGTCGGTTACAACCCCGATACGATTGCAGCGCTCAAAGAGGATGGGGCGCTGGAGTAATTTGGACCTTGATTTTAAGCGCCGTATGTAGGCCGTAGCGACGAAGCTTATAATAGCCACTCCGTTCGATCGGTATAGAAAGACTGTCTACTGGTTGAAGGGGTCGCGGATGTCATGCTGAGCAGCGCGAAGCATCTCGCATTTTCAAGACGCGTAAAGAGGAGATTCTTCGGCTTCGCCTGAGAATGACATTGCCGAACGCTCAAAATAGGCCTGGAAAGAAAAGAGAAGCCCGATGTCACAACGTAAATCGCGCAAGGTTCTAAGAATTTTGCTGGCGGTAAATTTGGTACCGCTAGTTGCTTCATTCGCTTTCGCTCAAACGAGATCAATCGCCGATCTTGCCAACTATCGCGGCGCAGACCGCCAGGAGATGCTTAAGGCCGGCGCCAACAAAGAAGGCAAGTTGATGTGGTATACCACGTTGACGGCGCACAAAGAGATTGCCGCACTTTTCGAGTCCAAGTACCCGGGCATCCGGATCGAGACCTACCGGACAGGCTCGAGAGATCTGCTCAGGCGGATACTCTCGGAGGCTCAGTCGAAGCGCAATCTCGCCGATGTCATCGAGACCACGCCGCCCACGTTCATGGTCATGCGCGATAACAAACTTCTCCATCCTTATTACTCGCCGCATTTGGGAACCTTTCCCCCGGAGGGCAAGGAGGAGGTCGATAAGGAGAGGGTACTATGGACCACCGACCGCGAGTCCATGATCGGTCTCGGATTCAACCGCAACATGCTACGCGCTACGGAGGTGCCCAAGAGCTTCGCGGATCTCGTCAAACCGGAATACAAAGGGAAACTTGCGGTCAGCGGCGATGAGACCGGCGTTCGCATGGTCGGCGCAATGATCCGCGCCAAAGGCGAGGAGTACGTGAAGCAGCTGAAAGGGCTGGAGATGAAGATGCACATGATCTCCGGCGGCGCAATGCACGAGTTGCTCGCGGCCGGGGAGATGCACGCCTCCATTTCGATCTTTCGCAATCACGTGCTGGCGGCGCAGCCGAAAGGGGCTCCGACCGAGTGGGTTCCGCTGGACTTGGTGCCGACCAACGCCGGCGGCGTGGCCTTACCGGTCAGTAGCAACAATGTTCATGCAGGCTTATTGTTTGTCGATTTTCTGATCAGCCCCGAAGTCCAAAAAATTTACGAAGAACGTTTCCGCTTCGCTTCATCCACGAAGAACTACGGTTTTAAGCGCTGGTATCCCGAAAAGGGTTACACGACCGAACAATACGAGAAGGCTCAGGAGCGCTGGCAAAAGCTTTTGCGCGACATCACCCGGAAATGATCTCCGTACAGGCCTGGTAGAAGATAGTTCCCGCGCTCTTTCAGTTCTTAGTATAGAATCTTCAGTCTTGAGCTGTGATTCTCGAGAACGTACCTACGCAAATTGACTCTTCCGTCGCAAGTGAGTAGAGGTTGCTAGGGTAGGTCGCTTCAACCACCGATACAGGAGGAATGTACGATGATCCTTGCGAGCTATGTTCTGCTGGGCTTGCTCTTTGGGCCGATCAACGCGGCTTTTGCCGCCAGCGTAGAAGATGCGGCAAAAAAGGAAGGCACGGTTGTCGTCTATGGCGCGGGAAACGTCGAGGATTGGCAGAAAATCAACGCTGCATTTGAAAAGAAATTTCCGTATCTAAAAGTCAATTTGTTTCGCGGCAATTGGGAGAAAGTCCGAAATCGTGTGATGACCGAGGGGCGCGCCGGCAGTTATTTTGTTGACGTGTTGCAGATTGACGGCATCAACGGATGGGTGCTCAAGGAGGAAGGTTATCTGCAAAGCCACAAGTCCGCCGAGACCGAAGCGTTTCCGGAAGCCTTTCAAGATCCCTCCGGAATGCTTCCATGTTGCTTCGATACCTTGACCAACGTGATCGGATTCAATACTCGCCTGGTGAACAAAAAAGACGCGCCCCGAAGTTACCAGGATCTGCTCGATGGGCGCTGGAAGGACAAGCTGGGCATGGACGCCGACGAGGGGGAATGGTTCGCGGGTCTTATCACGGTATGGGGTAAAGAAAAGACGGTCAACTATTTCAAGAGCTTGATGAAACAGAATCCGTCGCTAAGGCGCGGACACACCCTGCTGGCGAACCTTACCGGGGCCGGTGAGTTTCCTGTAGCCGTGAATCTGTTCGGTTACCGCGTGATGGAGATGAAAGCAAAGGGTGAGACTATCGATTTAGTCAAGGCGGACCCCGTCATGGTCCGGCCGGCACATCTGGCGCTGGCGCGACGAGCGCCACATCCAAATGCCGCGAGATTGTATATCGATTTTGTGCTTTCGGCGGAAGGACAACAGATTATGGCCTCCGCAGGCCGGACCGTAGTCCGCCCGGGAGTCAAACCGAAGTATTCCGAGCTGACGGAAGGAGTGAAACTGCACCCGATCAAACCCGAGATGGCGAAGGACTATGAAGAGATCTCGAAGCTCTACTATTCAATCGTGAAATAACCTGCAAGGGAGGATCAACCTAATGGCAAATTATGAAACTCTATTAGTGGACAAAAAAGACGGCGTGACAACGGTCACTCTCAATCGCCCGGAAAAACGCAACGCCATGAGCCCGCAGCTGCATCGGGATATGTACGACTGCCTCACGGATCTGCGCTACGATAAGGAAAGCCGCGTCATCGTCATTACCGGCGCAGGCGAAAGCTTCTGCGCTGGCCAGGATCTGAAGCAATACTTCATAGAAATGGATTCCCAGCCCGAGCGCGTGCGCGACGAGGTGCGGGAAAAATCGCGAAAATGGCGTAACGAGATCCTGCGAAAGATGCCGCAGCCGGTCATTGCCAAAATCAACGGCTGGGTATTCGGTGGAGGTTTTACCGTTGTTACCGGCTGCGATATCGCCATCGCCGCCGACGACGTGCAGTTCGGGTTGTCGGAAGTCAACTTCGGGCACTTTCCCGGCGGCGAAGTGACGATCGTTTTGACCGAACACTTGCAGCCGAAGCACGGTCTGTACTACGCGCTCACGGGCAAGACGATGAATGCGAAGGAAGCCGAGCGCATTGGTTTGATCACGAAAGCGGTGCCCCGCGCCCAACTCGATAACGAAGTCATGGAGATCGCCAACAACCTCAAAGAAAAGGCTCCGTCGGCCTTAAGCGCGGTTAAAGAGGCTTGGTACTACACGTTTTATTCCAACCCCGAAGTAGCCTACGAGCTCTCGGGTTTGATTTCCGATAAGGCCAAACTCGCCGTCGGCGGCCGCCCGGGCTTGCAGCAGTTCGCGCGCAAAGAGTACCGGCCTGGATTGGGTTCGTACAAATTTGAGGAGAAAAAATAGTCGTCATCGCATTCATGGCGCGTGCGGTCGCTCATCGTTGAATAAACCTTCTCTACGAGCCACGAACAAGGAGCACGACCAGCGCGTTTAGAGGTTCCTATGGATTTCAATTTGCCTGAAGAACTGCAGATGCTGAAGGATACGGTACGGAAGTTCGTCGATAAAGAACTCATTCCCGTCGAAATGCACAGCATCGTGAACATGGAGCTCAAGAAGGATATCCGCGAGCGCCTGGAAAAAAAGACCCAAGAGATGGGCTTGTGGATGTTCGACGTGCCCGAAGAGTACGGCGGCGGCGGGCTGGGAAGCCTGGCGCAGGTGTTGGTTTGGGAAGAGTTGTCGCGCAGCTGCGCGCTACCGTCGCGCGGACAAGGAATCTTCGGGCCTGAGATTCGGCCGATTTTGTATGCTCTCAACGAAGAACAGAAGAAGCGTTTTCTGCAGCCTATTTTGCGCGGCGAGAAGAAACTCTGCTTCATGCAGACGGAACCGGACGCCGGCTCCGATCCCGGATCGATGAAAACACGGGCGGTGAAGCAGGGAGATCATTACATCGTCAATGGAACCAAGCGCTTCATCACCGGAGCGGGCGACGCTGATTTCGGGCAGTTGATGGCCGTCACTGATCCCGCCAAGGGGGCGCACGGCGGCATTTCCTGTTTCATGGTGGACATGAAGTCCCCGGGTCTCACCCTTGTCACGAAATTCAAAACCATAATGGGCGAAGAACCCTGGCAGATTGCATTCGACGATATGAAAGTCCCAGCGGAAAACCTCGTCGGCAAAGAGGGCGAAGGCTTCAAGCTGGCGCAAAAATGGCTCGGCATCGGCCGGCTTAAACACGGCGCACGCGCCCTGGGCATCGCGGAGCGCTGCATAGAGATGGGCGCGAGCTATTCCAAACAGCGCATCACCTTCGGCAAGCCGCTTGCCGAGCGGCAGGGAATTACTTTCAAGCTCGCCGACTCATACGTAGAACTGCACGCCGCGCGGCTGATGGTTTATCAGGCGGCGTGGAAAAACGATCAGGGGCAGGACATCCGCAACGAAGCTTATATGGCCAAGCTGTTCGCCGACGAAATGTCTTTCCGCGTCGTTGATCGGGTGTTGCAGATCCATGGGGGCATCGGCCTGACCCTAGACCTGCCGCTCGCAAAATGGTTTGTCGATCAGCGCAGCCGCATGATCACAGAAGGCGCCTCGGAAGTCATGCGCATGGTGATCGCCCGGGAGATCTTGAAGAGATATAACTAAAACATCGCTCCGCTGCGGATTTTCACTCCATGATTCAGGCGCGGCGACTAACTATTTAAAACTCGAATGATCCGTATTAAAAATATCGGATAATTTCTTTGTAGCGAGGAGTGCGTGACGTGGGGATCATAGACGCCGACACCCATATTGATGAAACCGAAGCGACCTGGGAGTACTTGCAGGAAACCGCTGCTCAGTACAAACCTACGACGGCCTTTCCCGCCAATCCCAATCCGAACTTGCCGCCCGCGCGATATTGGATGATTGACGGTAAGCGGCAAGTTCGCTTCGTTCGCAGCGACAAAGATTCCGGGACCACAGTAGAGACACGGGAGCTGCTCGACGTTCACGCGCGGCTCAAGCACATGGACGAGCTTGGCACCGATATCCAGGTCATCTATCCCACGTTGTTTTTGATGGAAGCGACTGAGAAACCGGAACTCAGCACCGCATTGCGACGCAGCTACAACCGCTGGTTGGGCGAGCGCTGTTCCCATTCCGGCGGAAGACTGCGCTGGGTGTGCATGCCGCCGCTCCAGGATATGAACGCGACTCTCGAAGAGCTGCGCTGGTCCAAAGAGCATGGCGCATGCGGAATTCTAAAAAAAGGCGATCGCGAAGCCGGAAAATATCCCGCGGACCCGTACTTCGAGCCACTGTACGCCGAGGCCGAGAAACTCGACATGCCCATCTGCATTCATACCGGCTCCGGTGTTCCCGACTTTTCTTCAGCGAGGGAATTTTCCCACGGGCAGTTCATGCGCACGAAGGCGGCTACGATCAACGGCGTGATTGGGCTTCTGCTGCACAAGATCCCCGAAAAGTTTCCCAAGCTCCGTATCGGCGCCATCGAAGCCGGTTCCATGTGGGCGCCTTTCGTCAACTACGACCTGCGCCGCCAGCAGCACCGCCAGCGGGGGCGCGAAACCACAGGCGTGCTCGGGATTCCGGAGCTTCAGCTTACGGGCAATTTATTCAAGGACAATCGCGTTTACATCACTTGCCAAGTTGATGAGGATCTCCCTTATATCCTCAACTGCGTCGGTGAAGATAACTTGATGGTGGGCTCGGACTATACGCATCGCGATCCGTCCATGGAGCTCGAGTTTAGAAAAATTCTCCAGGAGCGGACGGACAAAGGCGAGCTGCCGCAAACCGCCGTCCAGAAGATTCTTTACGATAATCCGAAAACCTTTTATGCGTTATGAGAATAGGCGCGCACGCAGTTTTGTAGGATGGGTTGAGGCGCAGCGCCGATACTCATCATGTTCTGAGAGTGTCAGAAATGAATTTGGTTACGCTCCGCTAACCCAAACTACAATTCTCGACGTCGTCGTTCCGGCATGGATTGCCGGAACCTAGGTTCACATGGATGTCTCCGGACGCATCCTGGGGGCCTGGATGCCGGCAATCTGTGCCGGCATGAC
>DATACQ010000782.1:0-4889 GCA_036258955.1 Binatia bacterium | reverse complement strand
CACCAGTCCGATGCCCATGCCGGTTTCAGCCACATCTATTCGTCCGTCAACAACGCCTCGCGCACCGTCGTTGATGTTCGACACCCGGACCTGAATGAGATCCGCCGCGTTCACACCAGCGCCCTCGAGGAAGATCATCTGCAGTGTCTGTGTGATGGCATGGCCGCCGTAATCCCAAGCCATGCGTTTTCCTTTGAGATCCTTCGTATCTTTGATGTCCGATTTGTCACGAACAATCCAACCGACCGTAAAAGGGAACACACCGCCGGAAACCACACGCACCTCGGGATTTGCTCTTTTGTAGTTGCCGGTGCCGGTTTGCGCCATCCTAGCATCGAGAATGTTCATGATGCCGAATTCGATCTCACCGCCTTGAAGCAAGGGCATCCAGGCATTGGGACCGTTAAATGGCTGGACGCGCACCGAAATAGGGGTCGCGTTGCTTGCCACGGCCGCAAGGCCGCTGCCGAGCGAGTGCGCTCCCGTTCCCGCAGGGTTCGTTCCTATAGCGGCCGTGCGCGGAAGGTCATTACTAGTGTTGGCGACCGGGCTGCAATCGATTTTGGCTGCCATGAGCGGCGCCCTGACATGGAGCAAAAACCACGGCAACAAGATCAACGATATCGCGGTGCGAACATTGCTTTTTCCCATATGCGCCTCCTCTGGTCCTTAGAAGTGCCGTTCCGTCGAAAACGAAATTCCCGGGTCCTGTGTGCGTCTCCATAATGCCGCCTGAACGGTTGTCAAGCAACTTCGATTGTACGCCGGTCTTCGCGCGTGGCTTCATTCAGCGCAGCGGCGAGCGCGCTCGTGGCCGTTCTCACTCTCCTTGAGAAAGTTGGTAAAGCGCCGGGCGTCGCCTCCGCGGATGGCCGCCTTGTTCCGGGCATAGAGAGCGGGGTATTCCTGCACTTCGTCGATCTCGTGCATGATATCTGGCCGACTCGTGCGGAAAGTGCGCTGGCAAAAAGAAAGTGACTGAAGGAAGTCCAGGGTCGGAAATACATTTCCCAGGATGTTGCGTATCGTCCGATGATGCCTCCCTGAGTCTTGCGGCGGATACGGTTCCCTCGAATTAAGCCATGAGCGTCTCGCCTCCGATCACGTACCCATCGGCAACGATGAGTGGCTGTCCATATAAAAACCTCCGTGCATTAAAATCGCAATCGAACGCGCTGGAAGCGAAGAGACTCATCCGGCCGCACTCGGACCGTACGCGAACGCCGCGCGTGAGCAAGCTTGTGATTCAACAAGAGATCAGAACGCATCCCGATCAACGATCTCGATTTTGGTTCAAGGCGACCGGTGTGGTATGAGGGGAGTATCAGCAGACAAGATATGCTGGAGGAAGAGATCAATGACGGTAGCTTACCGAAAATGTCCCATGGTGGCACTTGCCGCGGTTTTGTTTTGCGCTTTTATGGAAACTTTCGGATCGGCTGGTTTTGCACAGGAAAAGATCAGGCTGAGCTACTCCGCGCTTAGCCCCAGCACCGCGTTTCTCTGGCTGCCGAAGGAAAAGGGTTTTTTCAAAAAGCACGGCTTGGAAGTCGAGATCCTTCTCATTGAGAGTGGCAGCTTGACCTCTCAAGCGCTCGCCTCCGGCGAGATCGGCATCGCAGACAACGCGGGCGCGCCGGCTATCATATCGAACGCGTCAGGTTCGGGGGAGACCATCATCATGGGATTGGTCAACTCGCTGGCTTACAATCTAATCGCAACAAAGCAGGTCAAGGATATCTCGGATCTAAAAAACAGGAGAATTGGAGTAAGTCGGATCGGGAGCTCTTCGCATGCAGCTGTCGCGATTGCGCTCGAACATTTCAACCTAGACGCCAAGCGCGACAACATCACGTATGTCCAAAGCGGCACCATGACCACCCGAATCGCGGGATTGAGAGCGGGATCCCTCGACGCGACCGTGGTCGATCCCGGCTTCGTTCCCTTTCTAGTCGATGAAGGGTTCAAGGATCTCGGTTATCTCGGCAAATTCGGCATTCCCTATCAGCACGAATCCCTGGACAGCAGCAGAGCCTTTCTTGTCAAAAACCGCGGCACCGCGTTGAAAGCTGTCAAAGGGATCATTGAGGGGATCGCCTTCATCGCGCAGGAACGTCATGCACCCGACGTCAAGCAGGTGCTCGCGAAGTATTTGAAGTTTGACGAGCCGGACAAGATTGACGACGCTTACGCCTCGCTTCGGAGTTATGCCCTGGAGATCCGTAAGCCGTACCCGACCGAGAAAGGCGTGCAAAGTCTGATTAACTTTCTCGCCAAGTTCAATCCCAAAGTGGCTAAAGTTACGGTGAAGGATGTTGTCGATTCAAGTCTCGTCGCAGAGCTCGACAAGAGCGGCTTTATAGATCAAATCTACAAGGAAATGTCTGCCGCAAAATAGCTCGGTTGATTATGACGGAGACAAACCCCGCAGACTCTCGACACGATGAGTAAGCCTCGCATAGAGAGCGGAGGCAGGAGATGTCATGAAACACGTCATCGATCCTGACGGTCAACGACTGCCCATCAAACTGGATTCCACTTCAAACGGCGAGTTTCTCCCCGTGCCGCTCTCCCTGGTCAACCGTAGCGCCAACCGCTTGGCACGTGAGGCGGCGATGAAAAACGCCAAGCGCTTGGGCGTCAGCCGTCGTGATTTCCTCATCTCGGCGTGCGGCGCCGCAAGTACGTTGCTCGCCTTCAACGCCGCCAATGCCGCCCTTGGAAGGCGTGGTGGCTTTTTCGAATTAGAGGCTGAGGCCGCTCTCGAGCCGCAGCTCGCCCAGGCGCGGGTCGGCGGCAAAGGCGAATTTATCTTCGACGTTCAGGGCCACTTCGTCGATCCGACGGGCGCATGGGTGAAAACAGCCCCTGCCGATGCTTTTAAATGGTCGGCCAAAGCCGGATGTGCGCTCGCCGCCAAACCTGGGGCGCGCAGCTATCTTAACTGCCTGGGACCGGAGGAATTTGTCAAGGATGTATTCCTCGACAGCGACACGGATATGATGGTGCTTTCGTTCGTGCCGTCGCTGCGCGATGCCGAACCGCTTACAATCCAAGCGGCTGACGCGGTGCGCGCCATCGTAGAACGGATGGATGGCTCACATCGCCTGCTGCTGCACGGCCGGGTCAATCCCAACCAGCCGGGGGATCTCGAGGCGATGGACGAACTGAAGGAGCGCTGGAAAGTGAGTGCCTGGAAGACCTACACCCAGTGGGGTATTGATGGCAGGGGTTTCTTTCTCTCAGATCCCATTGGGACCCGCTTTATTGAGAAGGCGCGCGCGCTCGGTGTCAAAGTGATCTGCGTGCACAAGGGACTGCCTTTCGGGAAACAGTCTTACGAGCACAGCCAGTGCAGTGACATTGGAGTTGTTGCCAAGCGTTTCCCGGATGTGAGCTTTCTCATTTATCACTCGGGTTTTGTGACCGGCGTGCCGGAGCGCGCCTACAGCGGTCGCGGCGCGGACGACGGCATCGATACCCTCATCCGATCGCTCGTCGAAAACGACGTCAAACCGAACAGCAACGTTTACGCCGAGCTTGGCAGCACCTGGCGCTTCCTTATGCGCGACCCGGACGGCGCGGCCCATGCGCTCGGGAAGCTCCTTAAGTATTGCGGCGAGAATAACGTGCTCTGGGGCACCGACTCGATATGGTACGGCTCGCCGCAGGACCAGATCCAGGCGTTTCGCACGTTTCAGATCGCGCCGGAACTGCGCGCCAAGCATGGCTATCCTGAAATCACCCCCGAGGTGCGCGCTAAAGTCTTCGGATTAAACGCAACACGGCCCTACGCGATCAGCGCCAGCGAGGTTAAAAAACGCGCCTCTACCGATGACATCGCGCGGGAACGTATCGCTTACCGCGAACATCCGGCGCCGCACTATCTGACCTATGGACCCAAGAGCCGCCGCGAATTTCTGAATTTGTTGCGATGGAATGGCGGCTCGCGAGCTTAGGGGTAGCGCCTAAAGCGGTTTGCAAACGTTGACGCCGTCGAGTTCAACTTTCGAGGACGCGATGGCGGTCAGCGCCCAGGCTACTTCTTTAGTTCCTCACCGAGCAGGCGGAGTATTTCGTTGAACTGGCGCTGCATCGCAATCATCTGATCGCGCATGTGCAGAGCTACCTCGGCACCTTCCAGATTGACGCCCATCTCCTGCATCAGCAGGCGCGCAACGCGGACACGGTCCACTTGATCAAGCGGATAAACTTTCTCACGGCCGCGGAGAATTGGCGAGATCACGCTTTCGCGTTCCAAACGCATGACGAACTTTGCATCAACTTCGCAGATTTCCGTGACGTCACTGATCCGTAGATATTTGCGTCGCATTCGGCTGGCCACTCCTCTACAGCCGCACGTCTTTACGCACGTCCTCTTTGTACGCACGATCAATTTTCTCGATCATCTCGCGCCCGAGAGTATCCTTCGGCACGCGGATCATTAAACGGAGAAACAAATCACCGGCCGGAGTTTGCCCGTGAGCGGCGACACCCTTACCGCGAACCCGGAGCATGTGGCCGCTTTGCGCGCCGGCGGGAACTTTCACCTTGATGGTGCCGCTCGGCGTCGGCACCTCCACTTCGGCGCCGGCAACGGCTTCGCCCACGGTGATCGGCAGTTCCATCGTAAGATCTCTACCCGAGCGGGTGAGAAGGGGATGTGGCCGGATGTGCGGTGTGATAAGAAGGTCGCCGGCGGCCCCGCCGCGAACTCCGGCTTCGCCTTTGCCGCGCAGGCGAATTTGCTTTCCGGGATCGGCACCAGGCGGAATGTTCACGCGAATCGTATCGGGACGCAGCACCCGACCGCTGCCTCGGCAAGTGGGGCAGGAATCGCCGGGCAACCGCCCAGTTCCAAGACAGCGCGGGCAAGTCTGGCGAAATTG
>DATACQ010000781.1:0-7939 GCA_036258955.1 Binatia bacterium | reverse complement strand
CGACAGTAGAACCGTGCACGAAGAAGCTTGCGCTGACGACGTCGATGTTCGCATCTATTACGCAATCTTCGATGCCGCGCGCGAGATCGCCTGGAGTTGTTAATGATTTGCTACTGTACAACCGGCCGAAATCGTCCACCGCGATGAGATCGGTAAAGGTTCCACCGATATCGACTGCAATTCTCATGGACCGCTTTTCTTCTCCGGTTTCCCGCGCATCAGCCGAGAATTACCGCTTGCAGCTTCGGAACCCTCTCCGTCTCCAGGAGACGGCAGGTGAGGGTACACGCGCCTGACCTACAAAAGAGACCTCTGCCCGCTGCTCGTCACTGCATAGCTGTTCCCATAGATGACTAACTTTCCTTCACTCCGGAAAGCTACCCGTAGAGCAAGCGTCATGCCTGCGTTCAGGGTTACCGCCTCCACCGCGGGCGCACCCACTTCGCTGGCTTCACCGGCGCTGAAGAACGGCGCCTCCCATTGATTCAAACCGATGCCCTGACCAAGCCCATACTGCGCAGCGCCAGCATAGAATTCGCCCAACTCTTGACGGGCAATCGAGTCGATGGCCGCAACGCTGTTACCGGGCTTCAAACTTTCTGACATGCGCTGCACCACCTCTTGTGCCTTGATGTACGTGCGTTTGACTGTCTCGTGGTCCGAAAGTATATAGGTGCGTCCAGCCTCGGCCCAGTACCGCTCATGCTGCACTGCTACGTAGAGCGCCCAGTGATCGTTCACGGTCTCAGTTTGTTTGACGCTCGGCGGTTGCAAATGTCCTTCTCCACCGAGAATGCGAATATCTTCGGCGCCTTTATTGCGGGCCAAGCGATCAATCTCGGCAACGATCTCGCATGCTTTTTTGCCGGGGCTGATATAACTTTCCGCCTCGTTGCAGATTGCACTCAGCAACCGGCCGGCGGCGCGCATGGCGACGAGTTCGCGAGAACTCTTTTGCAGCCGCAGAACCGCCACCAGCGCATCGCACGCGGTCCATTGGACCTCAGGCAGCGCGGCCTTCATTTCTTCGAGTTGCGGCAATGGAAAGCCGCGTCCGGAGTCCGCCAGTCCCACTTTGCCTCGATGGAGCCCTTTTTCCTCGAGCATCTTTGCGCCGTCAGCGCCGATCAGATTCGACGCGCGCACATCGTCAACCCAGGTGAGAGTCTTGGCGAACGGAACATCGCGGCTGCCTATGTTGAGGAGCATAGAAACGGCCCCATCGCACGGCACAACAGCAATTCCGCCGCGAACTTTCGGGAAATAGTTCGTCACGTAGCAAAGGTCGGCGAAACAGTAGTTATCGTCGTAAATGAGCAAACCGTCTATACTGAGACGGGCCATTTCCCGCCGGATCACATCCAGCCGATTCTGAAACTCTTCGCGCGGCGCCAAGTCTTCATTCCAAGTCGAGCAACCGCGCTTTAGGACAGAATGTCGTCCGTAAATCATTTCGTCCTCACCCAATTTCTCTCTGACCCAGCAATGTGGCTAGGCTAGTGTGGTGTCTCTGAAACCCGCTACATAAATCGACCGTCCCCTTTGAGCAAAGAGGAGAGCAAGATGCGAATCGGATTACGAAGTCTCCCCACCTTGAACTTTGAACCTTGAACTTTGAACCTTGAACTTTGAACGCCCTCACGCCTTCACGAAGATATCCCAGGGCGATTGCATCAGCGATTTCGCTCCCTCTCGACTCATGACAACGGTATCGCCAAGAGTCAGGTACCCGGTCTCTGGCAAGTACTGATTCGGATGGATGATGAAGCTCATCCCTTCTTCCAATTCGGTTTGATTGTCTTCTTCCAAATTGCCCGGCGCCGAAGAACCGCAACCCAGCCCGTGACCGCGCACCCGCATGAACGGCGGCCGGCAATAGCGCTCGTATCCAGCGTCGATAAGCGTGCCATTAATCGCTGCGGCGATGGCGCTTGCCGGGGCGCCTGTCTTCGCCGCGTCCATTCCCAAACGCATAGCCGCTTTGAGGATATCGTACTTTTCGCGGACCACGGGAGACGGTTCGCCCAGCACCATCGTCCGGCAGATTTGCACGAAGAGCCCGCCGATACATGGTGTGATCTCGCCGATGATGATATCGCCCGCCTGCACGCTGCGGTCCGTTGGCGGATGTAAAGCCTGATTATGGCTGTTGGCCACGACCATACCGAAATTGTCCTCAGCGCCCAGGAAGCGCATGCGATACTCGACAATGGCGGCGAGCTCGAACTCTTTGAGACCGGGCCGCGCCTCATCGTGCAAAGCTCGAACGCCAGCATCCGCAATAGCGGCGGCGCGCTCGAGCCGTTCAAGTTCGAACGCGGTTTTCCGCCGCGCCATGCTTTCGATGATCTCCTTGGCATTGACCGGGGTATAACCGAGCCCTTTTGCGATTTCCTGATGCAGTCCCGCATGCATCGCCTCACGTCCTATGAGGGCCGTTCTTCCGGTAAGTTTGGTAAGATGCGTCCAGATTTCCCTAAAAGGCCGGACTTCTCTCATTCCAGTCTCTTGCTCGGCGCGGGCGATGTCCCAAGCGGGGGAGAGAAAGAGCGTCGGCGCCTCATCCAGCGGCAAAACCAACATCGTTTCCGGGCCGACACTGATAAAATCGGTAAGATACGCAACGTAATTCATGCGCAGGAAGTTATGGCGCCCTGAGTCGTAGACCAGCAGAGTATGAAACCCCTGCTGGCGCATAATCTGGCGGATTTGCGATATCCTAGCCTCGATCTCCTGCTGGACTGTCATCTTTGACTCCTTGCTGATTGCCAACAATCAGCGTTTCGCTCACGTGTGAGAGAGGTGCTTCAGCTGCAAACGGCAGCAGTTGCGGCGCCTCGCCCGCGTTGCCGGAGAGGGCAGGGGCGAGAGTCCGAAGATGCTGTGCGAGGCTACCGGACGTTCCCGATCATTTTGATGGCACGACGTAACCAAGCTCGCGATCTCGCTCGATCAACTCGCGCGGCCGCTCGCTGCTTGGACCATATCCACCGCCGCCCGCGGTATAAAACGTTACGCTGCCGCCGGCGCGCAATCGATGGCCGGGTTTTTTGGTCACCCACACGCCGTCATCATCATGCGATTGTTTCACAAGCGCTCTCGCCGTCCAGCCCGCTTCACCGCCAAATAATCCCCATGGCGCGGCGCGCTGCCGCTCGACATTGATATTCGTGCTTGCATCGCACAAAACACGCACGGAGACTTCAAGTCCCAGACCTCCGCGGAATTTTCCGGCGCCACCGCTGCCGGCGCGCAACCGCTGGCGCTCGATCAGCACCGGATAATAGCTCTCCTGCATTTCTACCGGCGCATTTTGCACGTCCCCCTGGCACATCGAGACGGTCGCGTTCTCGCCATCCTCGTACGGCCGCCCACCCCAACCGCCTCCCATGATCGTTTGACAGAGAAATCTTCTGCCGGTGTTTGGATCGACGCCAAAAAAAGCATAGCCTCCCATGTCGCCCTTATGCCCCGCCGCAATTTTCTCGGGCAGCGCCGGTGCCAAGGCTTTAAAAATAAGATCGATGACGGTCGGCAACGTGCGACTCCAATTCCCCACCGGTGCGGGTGGCGTGGCGCTCAAAATTTTTCCTGGCGGAATTATCACCTTGAGCGCACGAAAGCAGCCTTCATCGATCGGTGAAACAGGACTCACTAGTGACTTGAAGGCGACGCGCGCCGCCGCCACGGCGCCGGACTCGCCGGAGTTGATTGAACCCTCGACTTGCCCGCTGATGTGCGAGAAATCGACGATCATTTCGGAGGCCGTTACTTCGACTTGAACTTTTAAAGGCACGGGCTTTTCGAGATTGACACCGTCACTGTCAAACAACGCCTCGGCTTGATATATGCCCGGTCGAATTTTCGCCAACTCGTGACGCGCCAGCGAAGCCGACTGCTCCCATAGGCTCGTCACGCACTGCCGGAATATCTCTACTCCATAGCGCTTGACCAAGCCGCCCAAGGCGCGATCGCCGACGCGGCAAGCCGCAATTTGCGCACGCAGGTCGCCCAGGCACGACTCGGCAAATCGCACGTTGTCGGAGATTATTTGGAAAAGTTCCTGGTTCGCTTGGCCACCGCGGTAGAGCTTCAGCGAGCGAAACTGCAAACCTTCTTCGTAGATTTCCCGCGTGCCGCTAAAACCAAAGCCAACTCGCGTACCGCCGATGTCGATCCAGTGCGCGCGCACCGCCAAAAACGCCAGCAACTCGTCTTGGTGGAAAAATGGCGTGTAGACGACGACGTTATTCAAATGCTGGCCGCACACGTACGGATGGTTCATGAGCATAACGTCGCCGGGATGAAACCCATCCCTTCCGTGTATGCGTACCCCGTCCACGATCGCTGGACCAAGATCGGCGAGAAAGATCGGCAGCGCGCCAAAGTTTTGCGATAAAATGCTGCCCTCAGGATCAACAATCCCGACGCAGTAATCGCGCACCTCGTAAATCATCATGTTGTACGAAGTCTTGCGCAGAACGGTGGCCATTTCATTGGCAATGTGCGAGAGGCCGGCGCGCACCACCTCTCGAGTAATCGGGTTGACGGCGCTCGAGGACATCTAACCTTTTTTATCGGCGCTTACCGCGCGCGATGCGGAATGGACCGGTAGTGTGGCTTCCCGCAAAGAGTAAAGGTATTTAATGATGTCTTCGTTGGACATGTACTTGCCCATATCGTAGCGCTCCCGGTGGAGCATATCGTTTAAAGGCCGACGAACACCTTGGGTGCGCACAGGCACATCGGGGTAGCCGATCGGGATGATCAAATAGAGCTTGAGCAGATCGGGCACGCCGAGAATGCGCTTGTGCGGCTCTTCGACGTGAATCGAAACCCACTCGGAAGTAAGTCCGAGCGCGGCCACCGCCAAGTGAATCAAGAAAGAAGCATTCGCCAAGCTGTCGGTCAAGTGCGATTGATCGCGTCCGAAAGTGTGCGCGCCCATCACCGTGCCCCATTGGCGTCTGCCGTCGCCCAACACGACAATCACGGCCGGCGCTAAGTGCCAATTAGCTTTGGCCTTATTGAAGCGCAACGATTCATGGGGATCGTTCTTTACCTGGTAAGAAGGATGGCGCAGGTTGTACTCGCGCTGTTGTTCCATCCAGAAAATCAAATCGGTGTTGTACTCGGAGTAAGCGTCCCGTAATGCTTTTTTTATTTCTGGTTCGGTTACAACGACGAACTCCCAGGGCTGAGAGTTGGCGCCGGACATGGCCCAGCGCGCAACTTCGAGGATCTTTTCAATCGTATTATCCGGGATTGGATCCGCTTTGAACTTCCGCACGCTGTGGCGTGACTTCACAAGATCAAGCAGCATTTCATACGTTGAGTTTTGGCAATCGTCCAAATGGTCCTCCCCGGCCTCGACGGGTTAATTAGTTCTCACTTAAAAGTCCAAGAATGCTTCGACGGTGCTCAGCATGAACGGAATTTTCGTATTTGTTCACCTTTTATTCCGTTGTCCTGAGACTTGTCGAACGGCGAACGGGCAATTCCACGAGAACTGATTTGCTTCTCTGCACGCTGCTCAAAAGGCCTCACAGGCGCTCAGTTGGTTTTTCGAGTACAACTCGAAAGTCGGATTTTGAACCCCGGCAAACTTCGTTACCTCGTAGTTCTGTTCGCCACTCCAGCACAAGCTGTACTCAAAGATCCGCCAAGGCATCCAGGCTCTTTCCGGTTACGCGAAAGATCGTCCATTCGCTCATAGGGAGCGCGCCGAGTCTTCTGTAAAAGCCAATCGCCGGCTCATTCCAATCGAGCACCGACCACTCCAGCCGCCCGCAGCCTCGCGCCTTGGCCAAACGCGCGACATACAGTAGTAATGCGCGGCCATAGCCGCGCCCGCGGCAATCTTCCTCTACGAACAAATCCTCGATGTAAAGCCCGGGTCGCGCTAAGAAAGTTGAATAAGTATGAAAGAACAAGACAAAACCCACCGGCTTGTCGGCCAAATAACCAATCGCAACTTCCGCGGTGCGGTTCGGTCCGAACAATGTTTCCTTTAGCAGCTCTTCTGTCGCAACAACTTCATCGGTTAGTTTCTCATACGCCGCGAGTTTTTTTATGAAGGCTAAGATGATCGCGACGTCTTCCACCGATGCGGCGCGAATCTCGAAACCGACAAGACGCTGCAGTGAAGACATGTAGTCGCCTAGGGTTTTCGCTCTTTGAGGGCGCGCCAGACGCGCTCAGGCGTCAGCGGCAGGTCCTTGATGCGCACACCCGTAGCACGGTCGATGGCGTTGCACACGGAAGGCGCGACGGAGAGAATCCCCCCCTCCGCCATACCGCGGACGCCGAACGGCCCCGGGCCATCGCCATTTTCGACCAGGAGAGTATGAAACTCCTCCGGCACTTCCGAGAACGTCGGAACCCGGTAATCGATCAAATTGGGGTTGAGCAACTGTCCGTCTTCATAGATCATCTGCTCAAAGAACGTGTGTCCGATGCCCTGCATCGCCGCGCCTTCTTCCTGCGCAATGCAGTGCTCGGGATGAATGGCCTTGCCGACATCGGCGACTGAAATGAATCTCTTCAATTTCACTTCGCCGGTCTCATCGTCGATGTCGACGTGAGCCGTGCCCATGCCGACTTCCCAAAAAACGGGCAATTTGTTGTCCGTGATCTCCGGGCCGGCCTCTCCGCGTCCAATCATTTCACCGCCAGAGCCTTTCCCAAAGCGGCGTTCGAAAGCTTCCCTGAATGTCAACCGCGATTCGCCGCACATGAGCGCCCCGTCGGCAACGCGGATCTGACTCGGCTTGACGCCGATGATCTGAGCGCCTATTTTGATAAACTGCTCCTTTAAATCTCGCGCCGCTTTCTGCACCGCCGTTCCCATGAGAGTCGTCGAGCGGCTAGATCCGGTGGAACTGTCGTACGGCGTAACTTTCGTATCCGCGCCGGTGACGCGGAACTGATCCAGCGGCAGGGTTAACTCCTCCGCCGCGATTTGCGTCAACGTCGTGCGCACACCCTGACCCATCTCCGTGCTCCCCGCGGCGATATTTGCGATACCATCCGATTGCATGCGAATCAGCGCGACGGACACCGGTGTTGCGCCCGCATTGGTGATCGCGCAACCCATGCCGACCGCACTACGATTTTTCTTGAGCGATGATTTCCAATGGCTGGCGCGAACTAACGTTTTAAGGCTCGCAGCCAAATCAGCATCGACGCCCTTCAAGCCCGGCCGCAGCTCCTGGCCCTTCTTGAGTAGATTCTTGGCCCGCAACTCGGCTGGATCCATTGCCAACCTTGTAGCCAGGATCTCGATCTGCGACTCCCCCGCATAGATCACCTGAGGGGCCCCGATCGCCCGGTAAGACCCTGCCGAGCCGGTCGTGGTATAAACCTGATAGGCGTCCGTGCGAATATTGGGAATCCAGTAAGGACCCAGCACGCGCGTGGCAGAGCGCGCGGTCACCTGCGGGCCATTGTCATCATAAGCGCCGGTGTCCAGGTAAATTTCCGCCTCTCGCGCCATGATCGTGCCGTCGTTCTTGACTCCGGTCTTAATCCGTACGCGCGCCCCGTGCCGGCGCACTGTTACCATCGACTCACCGACCGAATTGCAGATACGCACCGGCCGCTTCGCTTTCCGAGCCAAGGCGACGACGAGCGGCTCGAACTTGGTGTATGACTTACTCCCATAACCGCCGCCCAGATAGTTGATGATCAGGCGCACCTTGCCGGCTGGAACTTTAAAAACTCTGGCAATGTCCCCGCGCACTTGAAAGGGATGCTGCGCCGAGGACCAGACAGAGATTTCATCATTAACAACGTCATAGTGCGCGATGGCCGAATGAGGCTCCATGGCGTAATGATAGACCATCGGGAAAGTAAAATTGTCCTCAGCAATGACATCCGACTGAGCGAAACCCTCCTCGATATTGCCACGAGTGACTTGCTCATGGGTGCCAACGTTACC
>DATACQ010000780.1:0-6537 GCA_036258955.1 Binatia bacterium | reverse complement strand
TGCTTGAGCAGATCCCCGGAAGTGGGAAAGATAACTTCCTGCGTGCCATCCCATTGGGTATAGCGGTGGATTCTCATCGCAGTTGAACTATATCTCAGTTCGCCCGGGTTGCAAACCCTATTTCCCCAGGGATAATGCCGTTCCAGCAGTTCAAAACGTTCAAGCTGTTCAAAATGATTTCGGAATCAGGAAAAGCATGCACCGTGCAGTGGTGAACGCACCATGAGATATGTCAAGCGTTCCCAGCGACAATCCGGAAACGTGTTGAACGAGTTGAACGCTTTGAACATTTTGAACCGCCGCCGGGGGCGGCTATGGCCGAAAGCTTGCGAATAGGTTATTAATCCAAGAAAGATGGAATTCTATGACTATGTAATTATCGGCGCGGGCTTTGCCGGCGCATCGACAGCCTATCACTTGAGCCGGCGCGACTCTGGTCGAATTTTGCTTTTGGAGCAAGAATCAATTCCGGGTTTTCACTCCTCCGGGCGCAATGCCGCCATGGTACGCCAGTGCGTTCCCGACTTGGCGCTCGACGAGCTTACTCGCGAGGGCGCGAATTTTATCCGCAATCTTCCTGAAGACTGGCCCGAGGCGGTGCAGTTCAATCAAAACGGCTCGCTTTTGCTGGGCAGTGGCAAGGGGTGGGAAAAGCTACAACGGGATGCAAAACTCGGCCTCAGCGTCGGCATTGAAATGGAGCTTTGGACTCCGGAGCAGGCGAAGCGCCATCTGCCACTGCTACGCGACGCTGAGTTCGATGGCGCGGCATGGTGCGGCACCGATGGCATCATCGACATCCATGCACTGCTTTCAGGATATCTCAAGTCCGCAACTGCCGCCGGCGTGAAAGTCAGGTACGGCGCGGCCGTGCGCGCCATCGAGCGGCAGGGAAACGATTTCACAGTTATCACTGACAAGGAGCCGTTAGGGGCGGGCGTAATTGTCAACGCGTCCGGCGCGTGGGCGAATACTCTTGCCGGATTGGCAGGCGCAGCGCGCTTGCCGCTTCGTCCATGCCGCCGTCATCTTTTTGTTTCCGGCCCCCTCTCATGGGTCAACAAAGCGTGGCCATTTGTCTGGGACGTGACCCACGACATTTACTTTCGTCCCGAAGGTGAAGGGTTGCTGCTCTGCGCCTGCGATCAGGAGGAACTGCCGCCCGGCGATCCGCCGGTGAGTGGCGAGGTTCAGGAACTGCTCGCGGAGAAAATTCAAAATTACATACCCGCGCTATCCGATGTTTCGATCAGCCGGGGTTGGGCCGGGTTTCGCACATTGACTCCCGATGGCCGCTTCGTCATTGGTTGGGATGGCGAGCTCGAGGGGTTTTTCTGGGTCGCCGGTCTGGGCGGACATGGCATGACTACCAGCGCGGCGGTGGGGCGCCTTGCCGCTGATCTTTTGCTGAATATGCCAAGACAAAAGGTCGAGGCGTTTTCGCCGACCCGGTTTCAAGCGTCATAGTGGAGCACTGGCGTGATCGAATTGCCGGCAACGCCTCATGCGGTCATGCTGGTTCCTGCTTTGCCGTCGTAGGCCGGATTATTTCACGAGATTTCGTCCGACGAAACAAACCTCTCTGATCGTGGTCCGACATGCTCACCACCCTGAGTAAAACCGAAGGGCGGCCAATAGAGTTGTACCTTGAGGCGGACGGCAAACACTGTTAGCACGGCAGCAATCGAGCGAAACGCAAATCGTGGCGAAGATGGAACAAGCCGGCGCACCTGTGTACTCCTGTGGCCGCTCTCTTCGAGGCTTGCTCCCTCGGACTGAACAATGTGTCGTAAGTTTTCCCCGCCCCTGAATGATGCGGGGTCCTTGTTGGTTAAAACGCTTGTCTCCTTCTTTACGTTTTGGCGTGAGGCGAAGAAGGAATGAAGATCAGCGTGGAGTAGCTGCGGGAGGTCCTGTATGGCACTCAAACTGAAGCTCGGAAATAAATATTCGCCCGAGGAAGCGAAGAGCTGCGTGAATGAACTCTACACCAAAGTTCGCGAGCGCTGGCAGGAAAAAGTGAACGAAAAACCTTTCATGCAGCAGTTGATGTCGGGAAAACTCCCCTGGAATGTGTTGCAAAGATTTTTTCGAAATTGGGGCGCTTACACCATCGAAATAAACACGCTGACCGCTTGCACCTATCACAAAAACATAACCTTCCTGAAGGTGAACCGTGATCTTATGGGTCCGCTGGGTGAAAAAATTGCGGATGAGTTTATCCATCCCAAGCCGCCGGGTCATTTTCTTGTGATGATTCAAACAGCGAAGGCTTTTGGCCTGACAGAGGAAGAGGTGTTCACCACTCCCATGGCATCCGAGTTTCGCGCCAAAATCGATTTTATGCGCAGCATCGTTTATGAAGGCACGGCCGCCGAGTGGTACGCCGCGGTGACCACGGAAGAGCAAATTGGTCACTGGTCAGCGGCTTGCTACAAGGCGCTCACGACCCACTACGGCTTCGATCGTGAAAAGGCGACCTATTTCGCCACCCATGTGGAAGCGGACCTTCAGGAACATGAACAGGGCGTGATGGGACACGCCAGTTTTAACCGCATGGCTTTGCAGCGCCTACTGGAAACCGGCATGGCGGACGAGCGGCCGACGTATGGATTGGAGTATTGCGCGATGACCTCCGTCGATCTTCACGGGGTCATGCTGCGCGCCGCTCTCGAGGCAGCGGAGTGAACGTTCAAGCCGTTCAAACGAATCAAGCCGTTTAGAGCGTCAAGATCCGAACGGTTGCGGATATTGGAAAGAAAGGAAAGATCGTGATCGCTGGGCAAGCTCCGGGCCGCTTAAGAAAAGGATGGTCCGTACGAAATACTGCTATCCTGGTTGCGGCGTTCGCCATGCTGAAGCTCCTTCCATGTGCGCACGCGCTAGAGCGAGTGCGCGTGGCGCTTTCCGTCCGGAACGTGGTTTTTTTGCCGTTTTACTACGCCAAGCACACCAAAATTTACGACAAATACGGACTTGACGTCGAGCTGATTCAAATGCGCAGTGATTTGCAAGTTGCCGGCTTGGTTTCGGGCGAGATCGACTACACTCCGGCGGCAGGTCCGGCTGCGAATGCCATTGCCAGCGGGCTGCCGCTCAAGGTGCTGGCGATTCTCTATCGTGCTCCGGTGTTTTCTCTGGTCGCTCCGGCCACTCTTAACAGCGCCAAAGAACTCGAGGGTCAAAAAGTCGCGGTTTCGCGCATCGGTTCCGAGAGTCACCGCTACGGCTCGCAGATGCTCGAATTCGCGGGAGCCGACCCTAAAAAAGTGACCTTTATCCAAACCGGCAGCACCACCGTCAGTCTCACCGCAATCCAGCAGGGTTCCGTGAATGCCGCGGTGCTAAGCCCTCCCTTTACCGGCATCATGGCGGAAAAAGGCTACAAGATACTGGCGCGCAGCCGCTCCCTCGCTGAGGCGCCGTGGCTCGGTTTGGTGGCGAACCGGCAGAAAATCGAGAAACAACCTGAGCAGGTTAGAAATATGCTGCGTTCGATGCGCGATGTCATGGCTGCCATGCGCCGTGATAAGCCGGCGGTGACTTCCTACATTGAGAGGAATTTCAATGTCAGCGCCGCCAACGCAAGGGAATCGTACGAGGATATCAGCGGTGTAATCGTAGACGGAATGATGATGTCGGACGAGCCGATTCAAAAGTATCTGGACAGCTCCTATGCCCGGGGCGAGCTATCGAAACGGTTAAGCGTAAACGATATGTTCGATTTCACTCTGCTGCGAACCCTCAAGTAGAAAGAACAAGCACCTGAGCTTAGCTCGAATTTTTTCCTGGTTTGGGAAAACCGCAATTGTTGTAAAAACAACGGGTCGTGTCTAGGGTCGAGGTTTGTGTTTAGATGAAAACTCAACACCCGGGACTCCAGACCGAGACTACCGTCGCCGCCTGGCACGCCAATAGGACGAGCTTTCCTTTATGCTGAACCATCAACATCACGGCCACGGCAACCACGGCCACGATCATGAAGGGCTTGTCGGGCCGCACACGCATCTCACGAGTGTTGGAATCGATATTGGCTCCTCGACTTCTCACTTGATGTTTTCGCGCCTCTTGATCGGCTACCCATCCTTGCTCCAGCGCAAGCCCATAGTCGTCGATCGCGAGGTCATCGCCCGCTCGCGCATTCTGCTGACGCCGTTTAGCGGCGATTGGAAGATCGAAGCGGAGCCGCTAAAACAGCTCGTGAATGCTACTTTTGAAGAAGCGGGTTTGAACCGCGAGCAGATCGATACCGGCGCCGTGATCATTACCGGCGAAGCGGCGCGCCGCGAAAATGCCGCAAAAATCGCTGAAGTCTTCGCCGACGAGGCCGGTAAATTCGTCTGCGCTACCGCCGGACCGACACTGGAAACGATTATGGCGGCCCACGGTTCCGGCGCGGTGCTTGCCAGCCGAGAACAGGGTACGACGTTGCTGAATATCGACGTCGGCGGTGGCACGACAAAGATCAGCCTCATACAACAGGGCAGCATCCGCGCAACGAGCGCCGTCAATATCGGCGCGCGTCTGGTAGCCTACGATAGCGCGGAGTCGGTGATTCGTTTGGAGAAAGCCGGACGGCGGTTTTTAGCGGACCTCGGGCAGAAACTCGACGTCGGCGGAAAACTCCCGCACGAAGTGCGCGAGCTGCTTGCGTCGCGCATGGCGCAAGCTCTGTTCGAGGCGTTAACCGAACGAAAGCAGCCTTGGGATGGGTTTTATGTCGGCGCGGCGCTGGGCGAGCTGCCGAAGGTTGACGGCATTCTTTTTTCCGGGGGCGTATCGGAGTACATCTACGGGCGTGAACAACGCGCCTTCGGCGATTTGGGCCCCGATCTCGGCCGTGAAATAAGGAAACAGGCCGGTAGGCGCGGCTTCGTCATATGCCAGGCCGGCGAAGGCATACGGGCGACGGTCATCGGCGCATCGCAGTACACGGTCCAGCTGAGCGGCGAGACCATTTTCATTCCGGATACGATGCAGTTACCGGTGCGTAACCTTCGCGTGTTCGTCGCCCACGTTGATTGGGAGGCTCCTGTCTCCGAGCGGGCGGAGGCCGCTGTGCTAAAAATCCTTAGCGAGCGGGACCCTGAAGTGCGTGAATCTCCCTTTGTGCTGGCGTTCTCGACGCCGCCGTTTGTGGGATATGGCTCCGTGCAGGAGTTAGCCAGGGGAATCGACGGCGCTTTGGCCGCTGTTCCGGCGCCGGACCGGCCCGCGGCTTTGGTTTTCGTGCAAAACGTCGGGCAAGTCGTGGGCGGGATGCTTTCCGCGAAATGGAACATGCCTTGTATTGATGAAGTAAGTTTGACCGAATTGGACTTCATCGACGTGGGCGAGGTCGTTGAAAGCGAAGGATTTGTCCCGGTGGTTATCAAGAGTTTGGCCTTCGGAGTCTAGGCGCGGCAGCGTGTGCCTTCTGACGGTGCCGATTAGACACGTCAATCGTGCCTGTGATAAGTCTTTGAAGGTCGGGTTCGAACCTCCGGTAACTGGCCGCGGCGGGATCATCATCGTGAACGGAGCGGAGCGAAGTAGATTTACGGTCCAGATCTTTCCGTTACCCTGAGGAAGCCGAAGGGCTAAAAGTGACAGGAACTGTGCGAACGCAACACCAAGCTGAACCCGCAAGTCGGAAATCCCCGTTTACGATGGGAGTCAAAGCGGGAATGCGCCGCAGTTCCCGCGCATCAGCGAGAGGCTGTTATGAGCGCAGATCAGAATGGAGTTGATAGGTTGTGGCGGGAACTGGTTCGGCTGTGCAATGCACAGTTCGAAAGCGCGCCTTTCAAGCGCCTGCTGGCAACCAGGTTTACCCAAGCGCGCGCGCAACAGTACTCGATCCAAATGGCCTACTATGTTCAGAACCGGCGCGACTGTTGGGGCTACGTGCAGGGCTCGGCACCCCTTGACGTTAAAAAGATGATTTGGGAGCACGAAGAAGACGAGCTCATCGGCAGACGAAGCGAAGGGAAGACGGATCACATCACGTTGGCGGTCATGGAAGGCGAGGTGCTCGGACTTACTGCAGAGGCGTTTAACCGGACGCCGCGGCTGGAGGGCGGCGAGGTTTGTTTCAGTGCCTGGATTCGTTTGGCGCAACGCCCATGGCTCGAAGCCATTGCGGCCTCGGCAATTCTTGAGATGCGCAACTCGGCCGAGTTGATCGAAGGCGGGTCGCTGTCGCGGCGCATTGGCGCGATCTTCGAACGCGACCTCGGCATCCCGATGAAAAAGCAAATCAACAATGCCGAGCACGTGCTCATGGACGTCGAGCACGCGCATATGCTGGCGCGGATCGCCCGGACATACGCCAGCACGGAGGTCGCGCAGCAGGCGATACTGCGCGGCGCGACGGAGAGTCTGATGATTGATCGCGTCTACCGCGGCCATCTCGCGGATCTCGTGGAGGCATCGTGAAATCGAATACGTTCCTCCCGGCTTCGTAGGGTCATTCTGAGGCGCAGCCGAAGACTCTCGGCTTCGTGGTAGGGCACGGCATGCCGTGCCCTACCACGAAGCCGAGAGTCTTCGGCTGCG
>DATACQ010000779.1:0-4468 GCA_036258955.1 Binatia bacterium | reverse complement strand
CAAGAACCTTGGGTGCAAAGGCTTCTAGCCTGGTGGAGCCTTCTGGGGATGGAACTCGCCGATCTCCAGGTCGAAGTGGATTGGAAAGAGATTGTGGTTCAAGGAGCTAAATTGTCATCCGGCGCGTTGGTTTCCCAGGTCACCGGCGTGGCTCAAAATTTCCTGCTGTTCATCGCGAATTTTATCGTTGTCTTGATCTCGCTCTTCTTTTTCTTGCGAGATGGGGCCGGCTTTTGCCATCGCCTCCGCCGGCTCTTGCCGATGGATCAGGAATATCAAGAACGGCTGTTTCGGAACATCGTGAATGCGACGACTGCGGTCGTCCACGGCTGTCTCGTCGTCGCGATCATTCAAGGTTTGCTCGCGGGTATTGCTTACTGGTTGGTCGGAGTGCCGTACGCCGTGGTCTGGGGCGTCCTCACGGCCTTTGTTGCGCTGCTACCGGTGGGTGGAACTACATTGGTTTCCGTGCCGGTCACAATTTTTTTGTTTCTTCAGGGCGAGACCGTGCGCGGTGTGATTTTGCTCATCTGGTGCGTCGGGGTGGTGGGGACCGTTGATAATATCCTCAAGCCGTTGTTTATCGGTAGCCGGCTCAAGCTGCCGCTCCTTCTTCTTTTTTTCGGGATTCTGGGTGGTTTAGCTGTGTTCGGCGCGCTCGGACTGATTCTCGGTCCTGTGCTGTTCGCCTTGCTTGCCGCCCTACTCGACGTCTATTCGGAAGAGTACGCGGGCGCAGGACAAGAGAGCAAGTAAGCTCCTGAAAGCCGTCGGCGGCAAGCTTCGGGATTTCTCGTGTGAAGCTCATTGCTCGTTACTGAAACCTGGTTGTGGCTAATTGATAGCGGAAATCGGAGGCTATATGGCTGATGATCTGCAAGTAAAGCGTGAAATCGTTCTTGAAGCGGATGCGGAAACGCTCGGACGAATGCGGAAGGAAGGACACGCTCGGGGTTTTACGGTTTATTGTGATGAGGGCGAGCGCATTGGCGGCGACAATAGCGCGCCGCCGCCTTTGGCCTATTTCGGCTTGTCTGTTGGATTTTGACTGCTAACGCAAATTTCCCGGTACGGGGAAATGCTGAAAACTCATATCGACAAAGCCAAGATTTTCGTAACGGCGAGATTCAAAAGCGAGGGATCAGTATTGCGCGAGACTGTGCAAGCGGAAGGATTAGTCGTTGAGACCCGGTGTGAAATCTCTTCCCGTGAGCCGCCGGAAAGTGTCGCCAAAGTTGTGCGCAACGCCGAAGCCGGTTGTTATGTGATACAGACGATCCGCAGGCCGACTGAGGTAAGAAGCGCATACATGCTCAACGGCGCACCGTTCGACGTCGAAGGTTTGAAGAAGACGTGATTGTGGTAATTTTTTCCACACTCGAATGGTCCCCTGCGAAACACGCTTGCGAATCTGAAACGCGACGTAGGCATTTCGCATTCAACTTTTTACATTAGGCGTAACTATGAACCAGTGGACAATCGACGTTGACGAAGAGAATTTCGAAATCGCGGTGCTGGAGCAATCGAAGCAAGTGCCGGTGCTGGTGGATTTTTGGGCGGAATGGTGCGGGCCCTGCAAAGTACTAGGGCCGGTATTGGAAAGACTCGCTGAAGAATACAGAGGAGAGTTCATTGTCGCCAAGGTCAATGTCGATGAGAACCCCGCGCTGGCCGCTGCCTTCCGGATTCAGGGCATACCGGCAGTAAAGCTGTTCAAAGATGGCGATCTCGCGTCCGAGTTCACGGGCGCTCTGCCGGAACCGATGGTGCGCCAGTTCCTATCCAAGTTTGTGCCGAGCGCGGCAGATAAAAAAGCCCAAGAAGCGGCGGTTCTGGAAGGCGATGGCAAGACGGATGAGGCCAGAGCGATCTATCAATCGATTTTGGAATCCGACCCCGACCATGCGAAATCACTGCTCGGCATGGGCCGGCTGGCGATGAATGCGGGCGACAATGAGGCGGCTTTGGAATTCCTCGACAAGATTTCTGTGGCTTCCGACGAACGAAGCGAAGCAGAGCGCCTGATTGCGCGCTTGAAACTTCAGAGCGGCGCGGGAAGTCAGGATCTGGAAGCGCTCCGCGCCAAGGTTGCCGCTGAGCCGACCAGCCTCGATGCGCGGTTCGCCCTTGCACAAGCACTGGCGGGCATCGAGAACTACAAGGAAGCGCTTTCGCAGTTTTTGGAAATCGTGAAAACGGACCGAGGTTTTCAAGATGACGCCGCGCGCAAAAGTATGGTGCAAATCTTTGACGTGCTTGGCTCGGATGACCCCTTGACCGAGCAGTACCGTACGGAGCTGGCCAAAGTGTTGTTTCGCTAACGGTCCGTGCCACGAAAGATCTCACCACGAAGTGTATTCATGAGCTTACGCTCGCCTCTAGAAGATGAAAATGGGGCAAGACCGCGGTAATAAGGGGCGGTGCCCCAGTGAAGAGGTCGTTAAGTGAGTGGCGCGAGAGAGCCCGACACGAAGTGTGATCCGGGACATCCTTCGGCGCCTCAGATTGTCGCCTCGTTGTCTGCCGACGAGAGCACGCGAAGGAGAATCGATTATGCCGGATGTCCCCTGGGTGCACCGGAGAAAGGGGGAGCATCGATGAGCAGAAAGAAGAGTAGCCCGGCGGGGCTGCAGGCGCTGTATCCGCGGGTTTGCGGATTGGACGTGCACAAGAAATTGGTTGTAGCGTGCGTGCGTATCCTCGACTCGAAGGACGGCACGGTGCAGAGCACGCTGCGCAAGTTCGGCACGATGACGACGGATCTTTTGGAGCTGCGCGGCTGGTTGGCGGAGCTGAAGGTGACACACGTAGCGATGGAGTCGACAGGGATCTACTGGCAGCCCGTGTTCAACCTGCTCGAAAGCCATTTCGAGGTGTGGGTGGTTAATGCGCAGCACATCAAGAAGGTGCCGGGGCGAAAAACCGACATGAAAGACGCGGAGTGGATCGCTCAGCTGTTGCAGTGTGGGCTTCTGAAGCCGAGTTTTGTCCCTAACCGCCAGCAGCGGGAGCTGCGGGATCTGACGCGCCACCTGACCAAGCTGGTGCAGCAGCGAAATGCGGTGGACAACCGCATTCAGAAAGTGTTGGAGACCGCTAATATCAAGCTTGGCTCGGTAGTCAGTGATGTAATGGGGGCGTCGGGAAGAAAGATGATTGAGGCGCTGCTTGCCGGAGAGAAAGACGTCACGGTCTTGGCGGATCTGGCTCAGCGCCAGCTGCGCGGCAAAATTCCCGAGTTGCAGCGCGCTTTGGCAGGAGAGCTGACCGAGCATCACCGGTTTTTGTTGCGCCAGTTGCTCGGACAATACGACTTTCTCGAAAAGGAGATCACCAGTGTAAGCGAGCGATTGGGGGCCGTTGCGCCCCCTTCGTTTCGTGCCGCGGTAGAACAGCTCGATGCCATTGCCGGGGTCGGTGAGCGTGGGGCTAGAGCACTGTTGGCGGAGACCGGCACCGACATGAGTCGCTTTCCGACCCACAAGCACTTTGCCTCTTGGGCGGGCCGCTGTCCCGGTAACCATGAAAGCGCCGGCAAGCGCCGCAGCGGTAAAACCCCCGCTGCCAACCGGCACCTTGACGCGGTACTTACCGAGATCGCACATGCGGCCGTGCGTACCAAAAACAGCTATTTCAAAGCGCAGTACCATCGTTTGGCCGGACGGCGTGGAAAAAAACGCGCCATTGGCGCGGTCAAGCACAGCCTGTTGGTCACCGTCTATTTTATGCTTCGTGATAACAGGCCTTACAAAGATCTTGGCGTCGACTACTTCGATAAACTCAATCCTCAACAACGAATTCGTTACCACGTCCGCAGACTCAAAGAACTGGGACAGGAGGTGGAGTTGTCACCTATGGCTGATGCAGCCTGACCCCACCCCCCTGCCAAATTTTCTAAGGAGTGTATTCATGAGCTTACGCTCGCCTCGAGAACATGAAATGCGGATTTCCGTCATGCCGGCATGGATTGCCGGCATCCAGGTTGGTAGGATGCGTCTGGAGAAATCCATGTAAGGCTGGATTCCAGCGCTCCATGTTGGAATGACGAAATCGGGCCGGTGGCTGCACTGACTGAGTCCGTCCGGCGGACCAAATTCTGAAGTTTAGCATTACGATGGTCAGGTAATTTTGTACTGTTCAACCCGTGCTTTTCGTGACCTCCTTTTAAAAAATTGCGGTTAGGAGCGGAGGCAAAGACTGCTTCGATGTTATGAGCCAATTAGTTAGTGCTGCGGAATTGCTTGCGCCATAGCTAACGGCTTAGCGTTACGCCAATGCGATCGCAATATTTGGCCACAGGACATTGGCTACATAGAGGAGAGATGGGGCGGCACAAGTGCTGGCCAAAGCTGACCAGCAAGTCGTTGTACTCGATCCAGTACTGTTTGGGCAGCTTCGCCCGCAATGCGAACTCAGTCTTCTCGGGTGTCGCCGTTTTCACGTAACCCCAACGATTGGAAATTCTATG
>DATACQ010000778.1:0-3444 GCA_036258955.1 Binatia bacterium | reverse complement strand
GGGATTTGAGGGGTAATATAGGGGATGATTCGGGATAGCTCTCAAATCACCATAAACAAATAAACGCCGCAAATACTTGGTGTTACAGGCACTTTCAATTCTCTTCCTTTTTCTCGGTCTGGGGTTCAAATCCCCTTCCTCGCACCATTCCCGCCAATTCGTTCGGACGTCGTGCCGCCGGCGCGGGGGCGCCGAGAGCTTCAAGTAAAGCCTCAGTGCCTACGCTTCGAAGTTCTTGCAGATCGGGCAATTTTCGCCCATGTTTCTCCCCGCACAGATAGTGTCGGGCAAAGTTGCCAAGTCGGATGCGCGTGCGCACGTTTTATCCGGTGCGCGAAGCGTACACTACGCAGGCGATCGACCTCGCGACCATTGAGTTCTTTGGCTTGAATTACTTCATTGCGTGAGTGACGAGTTTTGTCACCCCCGATCTGTCACTTCAGTTGCTCGAGTTTCGTTTTTTGTTCAGTTTCGGATAGGTTCGGCCACGCGAAGTGCTTAGTTAACCGCTGTTTAGAATATTTGTCTATTTGGCATATCCGTTGCTCGCTCGCTCATGCGGGAAGGAGACTCAAATGGACACAAATGGACAGAACATCAAACTACTCACCCTTTCGGAGGTAGCGACGATTCTGAAGATCTCGAAAAGAACTCTCCACCGAATGATTCAGCACCATCAAATTCCGGCCTTCAAAGTGGGTGGCCAATGGCGCATTCTCGAAAGCCGTTTTCAGGAGTGGATGCAGATTGAAGAAAATACCACACCGAGAGCGGGCTAGGGCTAAACACGACCAAGCCATCATTTCTTAAACCCGTAAGATTCCCAGTTTGCCAGAACTTTATCTTGTAATTCCCGGGGCCAAAGATTTTCAAAACTGGCCTTAATTGGGATCGTTTCCTCCGGCCAGTCTTTGGGCCAGGTACAGTCGAATATAACTCCCGCTGCGTCGCCCGCCAGCCGTTCTTTCGGCGCCAAGAACGGCAAAAGGACGGGAAAGCCTGGAATGTGGGGCACCGGATGAATGCCGTTGACAGGGTGGCACTTCGTTGTGATGGCGTGGAGCACTTCGTCCATGTTTGTCGGATCTACGTCGGCGTCCACGATGACGATGTAGTATGCGAAAAGGCCCGGTTTGGTCGCCCATACGGCATGCGCGACGCGACGCGCGAAGTTGATAAACGGAACCTCCGTTGACACCACCACCATATGGCCCACGCCAAACGGCGGGCAAAAGACTCCTCTAACAGGCAAGCCCAATTTCTTGAGCTCCGAAAAAATTTCCGCGCCTTTGATCAAGGCTGTGGCGGTCTGCCCTTCGTGAACCGGCATGCCCATGTTGGAGAAAGGCAGAATCGGATCATTGCGGTAGGTAATTGCATTCACTTTTAAGATCGGTTTGGGCGATGACTTACCGGCTTCGTAGCCCATGTATTCGCCGAACGGGCCTTCAATGCGCCGCTCGTGCGGCAACACTTCGCCTTCCAAGACGATTTCAGCGCTCGCCGGGACCATGAGATCATTGGTTTCGCACTTCACAAGCGGGATTGGAGCACCCTGCAGACCGCCCGCGACATCGACTTCGTTCACATAGGGCGGCAGCATGACGCAGCTTACAATAGGTATCACCGGCTGGCCGCCAATCGCCACGGCCACGGGCATCGGCTTATTCATCGCCTCGTATTTCTGGTACATCTGCCCGATATGTTGTTGAAGCGGAAACAGGCAACCAAGTGTATTGCGGTCGTGCACCATCAACCGGTACATGCCCCAATTCACCCAATTGCTTTCCGGATCCTTGCTGATGACGGTGTGCCATGTGCCGATGTAACGGCCGCCATCCCCGCCGTGAATCAGCGGGATCGGAAACTTCAGGACGTCTACGTCGTCGCCCAACAGGATGTTTTCCTTGCATGACGCAGTCTTTACAGTCACCGGTGGAATCGGCCGCTCCTTTCGTTCCAAGTAGCACTGCATGATCTCTTTGGCCGAGGTGCCCGGCTTCATACCAAGCGCTAGAGCCGTACGCGCAAAGAGTCCGTGACCAGCCTGACGGCTCGTCCCCAACGGCGCCCCGAAGGCACGAAAACCCTGAGGATAACCTTTGACCTTTTCAAAAAGTGCCGCGGGCGCGCCTAGATCATAGCACCGGCGGGTAATCGCCCCCATTTCCAGGTGCCAATCCACTTCGGTCTCAATACGTTGCAATTCATCGTATTCTTCCAGCAGGTCTAAGTAGTCTCTCAGATCAGAAATCTGCATTTCGATTCTCCTCAGTTGCTAACGGCTTACAACGGCTGATTTCTCGCTTTATACCAACAAAATTATTTACTTGCGAACACACGGTGCATAGCTCTGTAAGTAAGTTTTATGGAATTTTGTTGGACACGAACGACGTATTTGCTCTATATTCCACTTCCAGAGTCAAAGGAGGTGTCTATGGCTGAAGTAATAAGACCGGCTGGCCTGTCTGCGGAGATAGGCGGCTATCTTGGAGCAGGCACGAAGGTCAGCGGCAAGCTACATTTCGATGCACCGGTGACCATCGAAGGGGAAGTGGACGGCGAGATTGTTGCTCAGGCGAACATCACCGTGGGTCAGCAGGCCATAGTCAAAGGCAAGATTACCGCGGCATCGATTCTGGTCCAGGGCAAGGTAGTCGCCGATGTGCAAGCGGAGAAAAAGCTCGAAATCCAGCCGCCCGGCTCCGTGGTGGGCGACGTCATTACCCAGAGTTTGGTCATCGGGGATGGCGCAGTTTTGGAAGGTCATGTTTCCATGAAAAAGGCCGAAGGTCGGGTCCTGCCGATCCGGCAAGAGGTAAAGAAAGAGGGTATCGCATCTTAGCCGACCCACTTGCAAACAACGACACGATCCTCCGCCGTTTCGCGCTCACACAAGGCCACGCGCCGTCTTTGTGAGCGCTAAAAGAGCTATCGAGGCAAGAAGATCAGGCGAGGAATCGGCCTGTCATAGACGCACGCCTCGCCTAGCCGCTTCTGAATCGCGCCGCCCGCGCTTACTTCCGGCAAGCCCTGATGGAAACCTTGTCCACAGAAAAGCGTATTCTCCCGAGAATTGCTTCGCACTTAGAATTGCGACCGGGCCCGCCGCTTTCATATCGTAACACGAAGCCACGCGCTGTTTTGTTCCGGCCGCGATGACGGCACCGCGATCTAAGCTAGCTTACGTGAACGGCGCGGCGCGGGCGCGCATTGACTCACGGACGTCGCCCGCATATTGTCACAGAGTCAGGAGAGGAAGTATGGTCATCGATTGTCACGCCCATCTGATGCCCCAGAGTTGGCATCATCCGAAGTCCCCGAAGTCGATTTTCGACGTTGATTGGCTTTTCAAAGAGCAGGAAGAGTCCGGTGTCGACATCACTGTTTTTGGCAACAATTGGATCCGTTCGCCGGATGGCGCCGACGCGTTGCGGGTTGTAC
>DATACQ010000777.1:0-4164 GCA_036258955.1 Binatia bacterium | reverse complement strand
CTCAAACCCTGACGCTTTTGCCGCAGCCGAATGCGCTCCGCTCGTCACAATTTATTTAACGAAGAAGTTGACTTTGTCGCTGGCGTCGAGTTCCGTGTTGTGATCCGCCGTCACCACACGAAGTTCCAAACTATGCTTGCCCGGTTGGATGCCCGTCAAGGTTCCCTTTGTGGACTTAAACATTCCCGCCATCTCGCCATCGACATAGGCGTGCACATGCTCGCCGCGCTTGCCTTTGATCAGCTCGAAATGCAGTGGAATTTCGTCACCGGTGAAAATTTGCTCGTTTGCCGGCGTGAGAATTTTGATTTTGGCGCCCTCGGCGGGCGCCAGCACTGTAGACCGAGTTTTCGTCTGGGCTTCGTGATTGTGCGAACCATTGTGAGCGGCATGGTCTCCTGGATGGTCTCTACAGCCAGCGCTCAGGAGAGCAAGAGCCGCGAAGCCGGCCGTAATGAGTGTAATGAGCTTTAATGATCCCATCATTTCGCTTCCGCGTGCCTCCTCATGTTCCGGGGCAATTCTAAAAAACCTTGTGTTCCAAAGAAAGGTAAAGGAAAGCGCCCAAGTTTTCGCTACGGCGATTGAGACCAACGGGCAGTCCCAATCCAAGCACCGATTGCACGCTGTCCGTGTTGCCAAGGCCGGCCCGGACGCCGGGAGAGAGGAATGAGGTAAATTGACGTTCTCTATTTCCCAGTTGGTCAAGGCTCTGCTCGGACATCCCGACCCATTCGAGCATCAGATGTATACGCGAGGTGGGTGCGTAAATCGCGCTACCGCCAAGATTATAAGAAATCAGCGAGCGCTTGGGAGATAGCGGGCGACCGGGTAAGTCCAATCGCGTACGCACTTTAGGTAGGTAACTCAGCCCCAAGTTGGCGTGCAACGCAACCCGCGATGAAACTTTCTTACTGGCCGGGAGATTCCACTGGTACCCGACGACCTCATCGCCGGTGCCCTTATTGCGACTACCAGTGGGAAGGATCAAGCTAAATCGCGGGGCGAATGCCGGGACCGTCTCGCTCTCCTGCAGAAGTTGGTAACGGTAGTTCAACAGAATATCGCCAATGCCGTTTTGCCTTTGGCCTTGTTCGCGGCGGTGATAAGCCGGAATGGTGAAGCCAACCTGATGATCTGCAGAAAAGAATGGCCATTCCTCAGTGAAGCTGAAAACCCAACCGCGGTGATTCCGATCATTGGTATACGTTGCGTTGAAGATATGCTGAAGAACGCCGTCTTCTTGATTGTAAGCTTCCTCGATTAGGAAGCTGTTGTCTTCAATACCATCAATTGGCCGCTCCTGAGCGAGCGCGGATCCTGTTAGGAAGCTTTGCAGGAGGATTAGCAGGCAGAGTAGGGTTGGGGTGTAGCGTCCCATTTTCTTGCAGCATCACTGATTATCGAATCGGCGCCGACGGGTCAACTTACTTGTTCCGTCCTAAGGTCGACTTTGAACTTTGCACCTTGAACCTTTGAACGGGTGCAGCCGATGCAAGCGGATCAAGGAAGCGCAAATCGTTTGATCCTTGCCGCCACGACCAATTCAACCACGAGGAAGATCGCCGGCCGCGGTCGGCACTACGTTCGCAATGTGAAATATAGGTTAATCTTTTCTCTTAAAATATTCGTATAAGTTGTCGAACACGGCGGCGGCCTGCCCCAACCTAGTTTCATCGTCTTTGTGTGCCATAGCTATTCCCATAACCAAATGGTCAATGCCTTGGCTTTCGTCGCGTTCAAACTTTGAATCTTTCAGATCGATATCATGAACGATCTCGCCGATCATTGTGAGGGCGGAATCCGTAAGCCCAAAGCTGTCGAGTAAGACTTCAAAAGTGCAGAGATCTCCCTCATGCGTGTATTCTGCCTCGAACATGTCGAACCTTATTTCACCGTCGAGCGGCTTATAACCCTTGGCCGAAACAAACTTGAACTTCGCATCTCGATCGATGAAGCGGTGGATGAGCCACGCGCTTGCCATCCGATCGACGTGGATTCCTTTACGAGTGACCCAAGTCTTTCCTATCAGGTCGTCACGAGGGCTCTTTCCGTCCTCAAAAGATCGCGCACTGCCTTTGCTGCCACGGATTCGAGCTTCGATTCCCGTCACAAGGCCAGTTGCAGCCTCACGGCCTGGAGCGCCGAAGAAATCAATCGCGATAATCTCGTCTAAATGCCTTCTGAGCCGGGCAATGTCCTGCTCGATTTGCGCTGTGATTTCCTCAGGCAGCTTGCCTTTTGGCAGAGTTTTGGCCAAACGACGCGCATCTACAGCGACCTCTCCGTAATCGGCCTCCCGAGCAGTCTGAAATAGAGCTTGTACCTGATCATCCGTCAATCCATCGATCAAACGAGCTTCGCATAGTGTGCCGTCGCCGCCGCCCTGGACGATTTCGCGAAGCACCCACTGGAAATCTTCTCGCGTCTGGTCGCTGACCGGAAGTGCATATACGGAATTCTTGATTGCAACGGCACCAAGCCGCTGTAACCTGCGCCAGATTTTGACGCGCAAGTAGTTTGGTTTAGGTGGAATCTGGTGAATCAGCAGCAACCATGGCGCATCCGTCGCTTGCATCAGAAATTTCCTTGACAAGGATACAGCTGTTATATAGCTGATACAATACGAACTCGAAAGCTCCGAGCAGTTCTAAACTCGGTTCCGTTATACAAGGACGATCTTATGCAACAAACATCTAATTCAATACAAACGCCGGACGCGCGCAGTGAAGCAGTTCCGGAAACCAGAGCTGGCCTTTGGCCGCTTGCGGGCTACTTTCTCAGACTTGGTACCGTCGGTTTCGGCGGCCCGGTTGCGTTGGTGGGCTTCATGCACAGAGACTTGGTCGAGCAGCGGCGCTGGATTACTGAGGATACATATAAACTCTCACTTGCGCTCGCCCAGATCATGCCCGGACCGCTCGCGGCGCAGACAGCGATCGCCATCGGCTACTTCGAAGCGGGCATCCTGGGCGCCACCCTGGTCGGACTCGCTTTTGTTATCCCTTCGTTTCTCATGGTGGTCGCCATCTCGCTTGCTTATGTAGCATACGGCGGGCTGTGGTGGATGCAGGCGCTTTTCTATGCCATTGGCGCTACGGTCATCGCGATTATCGCCATCGCGGCGTACAAGTTGGCGCGCAGCACCAACAAGCGCGATCCGCTATTGTGGAGCGTTTTTGCGATCCTCATGGGGGTCACCGTATGGGCGCAAGCCGAGTTGGCGGAGTTCTTTATTCTTGCCGGCCTGGCGGTATTGCTGGCCCACGCCTGGCCGGGTTGGAGAAACGGTTTGCTCATGAGTCTCGGCGCGGCAGTCCTGGCCGGGGCTATATGGCTGCTGGAAGCGTGGCTGCGGCAGGCGGGTAGCGAGGCCGGTTCCCAGGACCTGCTCGCGCAGATTCTACTCTTTTTCACAAAGGCAGGGGCGTTCGTGTTCGGCAGCGGTCTGGCCATCATTCCCTTTTTGCAGCAAGGCGTGGTGCAACAATTCGGTTGGCTGAACGAGCATCAATTTCTTGACGCGGTGGCGGTCGCGATGATTACGCCGGGCCCTGTGGTCATCACCGTCGCTTTCATCGGTTTTTTAGTTGCCGGGTTCGCCGGCGCTGTCATGGCCTCCATCGGTATTTTTTTACCAGTCTACGTATTTACGATTATCCCGGCACCCTGGTTCAAGCGCCACCGCGATAATCCTCAACTCAAAGCCTTCGTTGACGGCGCCACCGCGGCGGCTACCGGCGCCATCACCGGCGCCGTCATAGTTCTCGCCCTCCGGGCGATCACGGATTGGCCAACGGCGATCATCGCGCTGGTGAGCTTCGGAATTCTGTGGCGTTACAAAATTTCCGAACCGATTATCGTCACCATCTCCGGAGCGGTCGGATTGTTCCTTTGGCCGCTGGTGCGCGGCGGGTGATCTGCACTCCAGGGCAAAATGTATGAAGTGGGCCATCGCTCTGATGCTCTTCGTTGCTGGTCATATCTGCGGTTTTGCGATCAATGGGGAGGGCGCACAGATGGGTGCAGGGAAGTGGCAATGGGATTTTCACAACAACCCGGTCGATCAAGTCCCCGCCGGCTTTAGTTTTGGAAGAACCGGTAGCGCCGGCTCGGTCGGATGGCTCGTCAAGACGGACAAAGACGCTCCCAGCGGCACTAACG
>DATACQ010000776.1:0-3413 GCA_036258955.1 Binatia bacterium | reverse complement strand
CGGTCTGAGCTTGAGCGAGCCGTGCAATCTGAAATACTTTGCGCGTCACCGATGGCTGCGCCACCCAGCCCACCGAAGCAAGACCGGGATTTCATCAAACAAAACCGAAATTGACGCTCCCCTCCGTCGATATTGCTCGTGGTTTAAATTTTCTATACATATCTATAGATACAATCGGCAAAGATTAGGAGGTAGGAGCATGGCAACCACAACGGAGCGCCCTCTCGATGATGCGCTCACTGCAATCAAGACGCGTCGCTCGGTCAAGGAGTACCTTCCCACCGAGATTCCCCGGGAGTGGATCGAGGAGCTGCTTGACGCCGCACATTGGGCGCCCAACCACAAATTAACCCATCCCTGGCGTTTTCATGTGTTTACCGGAGAAGGGCGCGAGCGATTGGTCGCAGCCCGGCAGGCGGCAGTTCGTTGGGCCGCGGAGAAAAAGGGTGAGCAGGCAACCGAGGAGGCTCTCAACTTCGCTCGGGCTAAGTGTTATTCATCCCCGGTCGTGATCATAGTTTCCATGGTCGGCGACGAGAAAAAAATCGTTGACCAGGAGAACTATGCGGCCTGCTGGTGCGCGATCGAGAATCTACTGGTCGCCGCGACCGCGCGAGGCTTGGGCAGCTATCCCAGCACGGGCGACTGGATCGACCAAAATTTCGTTGGCCCAGTTCTCGGTCTCACAGAAAAAGAGCGGCCGGTTGCGTGCATTTTCTTGGGATACTCCGAGCAAAAGACTATGGCCAAGCGCTTGCCCGTGGAGCGCCATACCACCTGGTACACCGAGGCCTGAGAGTCCAGGTCTCGTCGGCTTTTAGCTCGTAGGTGACGTTTCCTCATCTGTCGGCTCGCAGCTTCGACGATATTGCTCCCGTCAAAAATGGGATTTTGAATTCCCGTACTAATTGGTTGCGCGCAGAACGTGAACCAGCCGGGAATGGGCGGGTTGATCGGGCGCTCGATTTCTCGCACCGCGATTAGCATGCAGCAATCGAGGTCACAGTCGAGCTGCGGTAATTCGAGCTGCGAGGCAGTGTAGACGCAGGAGGATATACAATGACACGCATCTCCATTCTGACGCCCGACGAAATGAATGATGAACAGCGGGCCGTGATCGACGCGTCCAAGGCTACCGGCAAGCCGCACGGGGGGCCATTTTGGGCCTATATCCGCAATCCCAAACTGATGCAGAACGTCCAGAACATGGGAGCCTGTATCGCCGATAGCACCCTGTCCGCCCGCGAACAGCAGCTCGTAACTTTGACCGTGGCGCGGTTCTGGGGCGCCAACTACCCGTGGGCCGTTCAGTGCCGCAACGCCCTTAAAGTTGGACTCACGCAGGACGAGCTCGACGCCATCAACGCGCGCGCCGCGTTGCCGACCGATGACAAGCGCGAATTGCTCGCGCATCAGATCGCCAATGAACTGCTCGCCGAGAAGGGACTAAGCGATGCGACCTATGCAGCCGCCGAAGCATCCTTTAGCACCGAAGAGCTGGTAGCTCTGGTTGCCCGGATCGGCTCGTTCTCGATGACGTGTTGCACCGCTAACGCGTTCGATATCACGCCGCCTGATGACGCGCCTGCCCGGCTCAAGGCATAAGTAAAATTGAGCTCTGCGAGCTCGGCCAGGTCCATTGGAGCGCTTATTATCACGCAAAACCGACGGTGACTTTGCCGCAATTCAAAAACATTCGTCGTTTCAACTTCACGAGCCGAAAGCTAGGGCAGTATTCAAAACCTCACAACGTGCCGGCCAGCTTGGCAATTGCCTGCGAGGCGCCCTTGTCGATCGGATCGCCATGGCCGAAAACCGCGCGCTGGAAGGCCAGCTTCGCCAACTTCTTCACACTCTGGTGCGCCTCGGCCATGTCGGCGGTGTACTGCGGATTGGGACCAGCGAGCTTGCCGATGTTGTTCATGGCATCGCCTAAGATGAGCAGCGACCCGACCGGATCGAACACGCATACGTGACCCGGTGTGTGACCGGGCGTTGCGATCACGCGTAACCCGAACACTTCCTCGTTGTCACCGACCGCCTTGATCGGACGCGGTGACGTGATCTGCGGGATGTCCGCAGCGCCGGCGTACGCCGTCGCTTTGGGGGCTGCCGCCAGTACCTCGCCGACGCTGCCTATGTGATCGGGATGGTAGTGAGTCAGGATCACATGGTGAACCGCATCCCAACCGAGGCCAGCGGTGCGAACAACGTCGGCGATTTTTGACGCATTGTTGGCCGTACCCGTATCAACGACCGCTGCCTCCTTGCCGCGGATTAGAACGTAGGCGTTGACGAAGCCCAAGTTGACCCTAAGGGCTTCGGCTGGCCCGAGGTTCTGCGCGTGAGCGACCCCGATCGCGAGATCGCGTTCACCGATGGCGACACCCCATCCCCTGCGTCCAAAACCGAAATTGAGCTCGCTCCAGATCGCGAAGCTGCCCCAGGCAACCTGGGCCAACCACGCTCGGCGACTGATTTGCTGAAGTTGCGGCATCCGACACCTCCTGAGTTATGTCTACAGAAAATCCCTCCTGCCTCCCTTTGTCAAAGGGAGGACTAGGATGCCCTATCCACGCGCTGAGATAGCCTACCCGGGCCGTTGACACAGCCTGGGATGCCAGCCATTGTACTGAGATAACTTAATAACGCTCCATGGAGAGGAATCTATGAAGACACTGCGACTGGAAACCACCGCGCCGTTCCAAGGCTTGGCCGAGCTCGTCGCGTATAATGAGGGTTTGTTCGAGAAGGAAGGCCTACAGATCGAGTGGATGGACCGTGAGAAGGGCGTCGACAAAAGCCCGCAATTGAACATTACGCATCACAAGGATGCCTCGCGGTACACGAGCCACGGCCGCATGATGGAATCAGGCCAGGCGGACCTATACAACGCTTGCGAATGGGGCAATTACTCGCGCGTAGAAACAACCAATGTCGGTAGCCGGCAGATGGGGCGTCGTTCCATGGTGAATTTCGCTGGAATCGTCGTGCGCGGCGATTCGCCGGTGCAGGTGCCGCAGCAATTTGCCAACGTGCAGATCGGCGTCCCAATGTACAGCGGCACGCATTATCTCTGCCTTCAGATGCTGGAGGGCTTCGTGCCCCGCGAGCTTATCAAGATCGGTCGCGTGCCGAACGGCTCCAATTACCGCTTCAAGATGCTCATGGATAAGACCATCGAAGCGACAACCCTGACAGAACCCTATATTTCGCTGGCTGAGAAAATGGGCTGCCGTGTCGTCATCTCGGCTTTCCACCACGGCACCGACGTAGCGTCCGATCGTGTGGACGGCGAAACTTACGCCGCCTTCAACCGCGCAATCCGCGAGGCCGTCCGGCGTATCATGGCGAACAAGCGCGCCTATTTGCACTACTTTATAGACTACTATCGGGACAAGGATCCAATGATC
>DATACQ010000775.1:0-6969 GCA_036258955.1 Binatia bacterium | reverse complement strand
AGGTCTGATGTAGAGCGGTCTCGCGAGCCGGGACGAAGTCCTGCAAGACAAACAATGGGGCACGTCGAAAAAGCGATCAAAATTTAGAGAACTGTGGCAACGTTATTTCTGCTCGGGCGGTGCTACGGTCTGCCCGCCACTGCCCGGCTCGCCCAACAACCAATTTTTCAACTCCGTGATGCCGCGGGTGAAGAACGAACCCTCGGCGCCGGGCGTTGTGTCGCTTGGAATTTCATTTGTGATAGGCCCGCGTGGGTCGAAGGGCAAGCCATCGGGAAAAATCGACGTCAACCAGCCATATTCGTCCGCCACACTCCGTTGCGGATGATGCCGCAGACGCGATGCGCCGCTGTCCGCCAATCGGTTAAGGTTGCGCACCAGGCCAGGCATGGCGAGATTTTGGCAAGCTTCAATACCAAATCCTGTATGTTCTGCCAGGAGATTGATGCGCGCGTCGCGAATTGACGTGCTGAGATCGTCGCCATCTTTTCCTTCCCAGGCGACATTCAACTCGGTGTCGTAGCCTAGGCTGCGGTTGTTCATGTTAGCGGATCCGACGCTTAGGAAACGGTCATCGACGAGTAGAAGCTTAGAATGAATGTAGGTCTCCAGCTCCTCTCCAGAGGCGGCCCTCGACGCCGGATAATATATCCCGAGGTGGTGCCCGGTATCCCTGGCAATTTCCCTCAGCCGCCCGATGAGCCGGCTCTGCATGATGCCGATCGATAATTGCTCCAAGAAGGCCTCCGCATCCTTTGCAATCATCAGCACGATTTCAAGCTTCGGCCGTTCCGCGGCTTTCATACGAGCGGCCAGCGCGTCAAACAGCGCTTCCGAGCTGAAGTATTGATTTTCGATGTAGATCAGCCGCTCCGCCGCAGCTATCGCATCGGCGAACAAAGCGCGAATTTCGTAAACGCTCTTCTCGCTGCAGGAGGCCTCGGTTTGAGTCCGGCTGATCGCCACTTCTTTGGCCTGCAACGTGACGTTGGGCTCGATTGCCGGACGTGCCGCCTCCCCCGTCGCGGGTAACTCGAGATCTTCACAGCGTGCAACTTTCCAGCGTGCCTTGAATAACTCCGCGAGTTTCGCCGCGAAGGGGCCGGCATGATAAGACTGTACATCGTGAAACGAGCGGTACGGAGTGTCGCCGCTTTCTACTCGATACGGATTCTGAACGCGATGATCCCGCTCATCCCAACGAGCCGCGCACAGGTCCAAGCCGCCGACGAAGGCAAACTTGCCATCAATCACGACGTACTTCTGGTGATGGCTCGCATCAAAGGAACTGCACCGGTCAAAACAAAATTGAAGCCTTTCGTTGGTGGTCCAGTTGAAATACAGCTCCTGGAACCATTCACGGTCCAGCCCATAGATCATGCTGAAATCCCACGCGAGCATGAATATGCGCAGGTCAGGGTTGTTGTCGCACAGAGAATTAAGGAACGGTAAAAATCGAGTTTCACCTGCCGCTGCTTTTGCATCCTCCCCGCGCAGTAAATGAAAATAGCTGTCAAACTGCCAGCCGGAAAGGAGGATGTATCGCTCGGCAGCCTGCGCGGCCCAATAAAACGCGCGGAAATAATTGCGGCCGTCGATGAGTAACCCCGTCTCCTCGACCTTACTGATGGTCAAACAGTTTTTGCCGGGTTGAAGAATCGTTTTGTGTGACATAAACCTTCTCGTGTACGCTGGCAAAGAGCGTGCCCAGGAGCTCACCCCATCCCTCGGCTTAAGCCCCCGCCTGTACAATGTCTTGGGAGCGCGACACGGTTGCGAGTAATATCGCAGCAACAGGACGGTTGCGAAGCGTTCTACACCATGGCGGAGTGCCGGGCTGAGGTGCGACCGGCAACGGCTTTCTTCGCGCGATTTTTCTGTACGATCGCGAGAAGAATCAGCAGGAACGACACCAGCCTAATAAGATAAAACAATGGGCTGCCTTCGTTGGGATCTCGCGACAAACCCAGCGCTACGCGATTGGCCGCTTCCAACAGAAAGGACGCCGCAAAAAATAGAAAGAAACTGTCTCTAGTATCGCGCCAGAAACGGAGGAAGAAAAGGCCCGCGACCAGAGAAGCCATGGCTATAGCGCCAATCAAGAGCAGATTCATCACTACCTCAGTCGGAATCCCAGATGAGCCCATAGAGCAACACGACCATGGCGCCCAGGGCAAGAATCAGCCGCCATGTGAACAGATCAACCTGCGTCGGGAGCAACAGCTTATCGATTATAAGCGCCGCGTTGTTCAGGGTGAGTCCCAAGAAGCAAAGGCCTCCCCAGAGCAGCAGCTTGTAGCGGTTTTGATAATAGCCGCGCAGGAGCAGGTAGGCGCAGAGCAACGCCGTCAAGGTGCAGAGCGTATAAACGATCTCGGCCATTAATGATCTTCCTTTCTGATCTTGAACGCGTCCGCGAATTCCTGCACCCGCGTCTTGGGCTTGGAATGTATCAAGTTAGTGACAGGAACGAGATGCTTGGAATAGACATCGGCGGTGCGATCGACGAGGCCGCGGAGTTCCGCTGAGGTCGGCTCATAGCGATACAGGATCGGGTTACTACCTGATGCGACCGTCAACCCGCTGGCGCATAGGCGCTCAAGTGCATCCACTGTTTCTTTTTCGCTGGTGTACAAGCGTTGGGACAGGATAGAACTGCTCCAAGTCCCGTCCGGGTCGCCGCGCAGAAGAAGCAAGGCCTCGAGCTGCGCAATGGAATCGATTTTTTCGAGGATGAAGTGAGCTACGTCGTCCGGTATCATCTCGTCGGCTGTCTTACCGCGCGCATTAAATAGCAAGTGACACAAAACACTCCATAGAGCAATATTGTTTATAGAGCAATATTGTTTATCGAGCGGGGTCATGCTAGCCGCGGCAGGATGAGAAACCCTTTTCAGCTGCCGCGTGAATGCCGCTGCGAGCGAGCGCTCACAGCTATTAATGGACGATGGCGGCGAGGGGGGAAGACTAATGCGGGTGGACACAGAGCCGCGGAGGGCGAAGCCAGGGACTCAAGGGGCCCCCCGTGTACTCTGTGTTTGGCGGGCGAAACGCAGTTTCTGCGCGAAATAGCCTAACGGGTAGTTGTCCCGACCGTAACGCGGTCGCGCACGTCATCATGTTCGCGCCGCTTGAGCCCGAGTAATCCGGCGAGTCCAAGTAGGCCGATCCAGCCCCAGTCCATATTGTCCTCGCGATCCGCTGCGGCGGACGGCGCGTTGCGCTCCTCCGGGGATGGTGCCTGAGCGTTGGCCCAAGTAGCGCCAAAGAGAAGCGCAAATGCCAACACAGAAGTTTTAGCTATGTTCATCTGTTTTCACCTCCATTCTTTGTGGCATTGCTCTCCACTGCCTAAGGTGCAATATGCATGCCCTAGATTTCTGATGCCGTCCACGGATCGGACGCTCAAACTCACACGCGTGCTTCTGGAGGAGATGCGCAGAAGCTATCAACGCGATGTAGTCTCAGTTCCCGAAGCTCAGGTTTTAACTGGATCAGGAAACACGCACCGCCGCCCCACAATGGCTTCGATGATTCTCGAGGTCCGATTTCAAGCTGAAAGCGCTGTCGCAGAAGTCACACGTAAACTGGCCCAGTTCTTCTACTTTGCCTGCATCAGACTTGTCGTGACCTTCAAGCTTCACGAGTTTGTTGTAAACCCCGATGAGGAGCCAGGTCGGTACCCATTGCCCGATGAAATTACCCCACTTCCCGTCTCCTTTCAGCTGCAATGCCAGAGAAAGGCCCATGGCTCCCAGCGCAACTCCTAGATACGCTGAAGAAGGCAGAGACGCCGTGTAATCTTCAACGGACTTCGTAATTTGATCTTCATTGGTTTCCGGAGATGGTAGATCGTCGGTGTGAGTCATATCATAGTTTTCCATTGGCTCCTCCAGTATTATCGTTTTTTGGTCTGAGGGTTTGATCAGCGTAGGGTAGGTCGCGGCCGGTCCCTACATCAGAGCAGTAGCGCTGCGTCATAGTGGCTTCTCGCGTCTTATGTCCTTTTTGTCTATCAGCTCGCTTTCCGCTGGCGCTTGTTCTTCGCCGCCTCGAGCTCCGTGCCCATTTCGTGCAGCTCCGCCGAGTCGACCAGTTGGCGGATCTTTGGGAACATCTTTCCTTCTTCCTCTTCCTCCGCGTGGTGCTCTACGTTCTCCTGCAGCACCCGTAATTTTGGCTCAAACTTGTCACTGGTTTTGCCGAGCTTGTCTATTTCGCGTAGGAGTTTTTTTACTTGTTTATGCTCCTCGATGGATTCGAGCACGATGTCCTTCAACTCCTCGTACTCCTGCATGGCAGGATAAAAGACACTTTCCTCTATACGGGTATGCGTCTCGAGTTCCTTTTTGATTTCCTTAAATATCTTTCTTTTTTCTTTGTCTTCTTCAGCAGCTTCTGCTTGCTCGAAGAGCTGTTTTACTTTTTCATGATCTTGCTTGAGCAGCTCTAGCGGATCGGTTGCGCCACTCTGAGGGCCGGCCTTGGGAACTTCCATTTCCTCCTCTGTCTCCTCGGCTTCCATCCCGGCGATTGTTTCGCTTTCGCCCTTAGCGATCTCGAGAGTTGCGGAGAGCAGCCACCCACGAACTTTCTCCAGGTGTTCTCGTTCCGCCGCGAGGGCGGTGCGGCATTGTTCTTCGAGCTCTTCTAATCCAAGCTGCGCGGCCATTTGGCTCAACATCTGCCAGCCATCGTTGTCGGTCAGCTCCGCCGTCAGCAGCGCTTGTAAACTTTGAGCGAACGTGGTTCTTGGATCGGCAATAATCTCGACAACGCCTTTGGAGAGCACAGCGGCAACGTTGGCCGATGGTGTCTTCACCGTGGCGTCACCGCCGAGTTTCACTATGGTTTGCTGCAACATTCTGAAATGTTCAAACTCCTCATCGCAGATGTGGCGCAAGTCCGTAACGTTTAGGCCGCTTTCTTCCTCAGGTCCCAACAACTCGACCTTTTGCAGGAAGGCTTCGTAGAGGCGCGTGCCTTGGCGTTCGAACGCCAGCCGTTCGCCAAGCTTGTCGAGTAGAACTCTCGTGGCCTGAGTAGGTTCGGATACTTCATCATCTGCCGCATCGGTTGGCGTGGGGAGCGGCTCAGAGCCCATAGGCGGCGCCTCCGCTAAATACTCCGCCCGCATTTCCCCGATTTCAGCGGGATCGCTATCCGTTGCCGGAGTTAGCTCTTCGACTCCTTGCAGGAGTTCCGCGCTCAACTCCGGATTGGTCATGATCCCGGTGCGATTTCGGAATTCTTCCTCTTGCTCGACTTGGGTTTCGTTTGATTTCATTGGATCTCCTTGCTCATGCGACTCTTCTGAGTCTCTTGATGTCGGCAGTTTCCTGCGCCAGTTCGGTTCCGGGCTTCCACTTGTAGCCTGCCGCGACTGTGTCGGAGGGCGAGCCGTTTGCGTTCATGCGTTCGCGATAAGATGTAGACTCGGAAGTTTCTTCATCTTTGCCGACGAACTCCGTACCGCGAGCGCGCAGATCGACCTCTTCTGAAAGTACCTTGCGCACGAACTGGCGATGACTCTTGTATTTGATAGGCTCGGGAAGCGCGGCGGGCAAAATCTCGGACGGATCGCGCTTGTCGAATTGCTGGAACAGGTCTAACACGAAATGAAAATGACCTAGCTCGTAGCTTAGGAACCGCTCCCAGATCGGTTTGATCCGCGGATTCGTCTCATACTGTAGACAACTGTAGTAGTTATAAATCTCCGTCGCTTCGTGGGTGAGCCATTTCTCGAGCCAGGTTTCCTCAGGGTCAATAATTGACTCGTACTGAGTCACGTGCTGTTCTTCGATAGAGGCGATCTCGGCGTAGAGCTGACGCGCAATTGGGTCTGCGAACATCGGCCCTATGGTCATGTAGTAATCATGCGTCTGGTGCTCGCCTGCCATAATCGTCGCAGCGTTCAGTTTCGTGATCGGCTGGGCAGTTCTACGATCGTAGCAGCGGCGCAGATCGTCTTCGGGCGCGCGGTGCTCGACCGATGTGGGACGACCGGGAAGAACATCAGTATAGCTTTGCAAAATGTTGTTGGAGTCAGCCCCGTATACGCGATCCATTAACGCAGAAAACCGGTACATATGGTCAAAATCTTCTAACAGCCCAAAGCGAAAAACCTGTGCGAGATAGGGGTCAGGTTCATGCTGTGCCACGCTGGCCGTAACTTCGATTGCAACCTGCTCGAAGCCGATGGTGGTTTCCAAGGGATTCAGATCAGCGGGCAGCAGCCAGTTAACCAGCGTCTGCTGGTGTTGCTCCACTCTGCGTACCCGCGCCAGAGCGATCTGAAGCTCTTTGTTCATGCGCGCGCAGGCGTGCTGGAAGCGCAGCGCCTCAGATTCGATGCCATTCATGAGAATGATGCGGACACGTGTGAACGCATCATCATCGAGTTTGCTTGTCGGTGTTCGGACCAAATCCCGCCAATCGAAAAATTGCTGGTCCAGTGCTATTCCTTTTTCCTTCATCAAATCCAAAGTCATTGGGACCCTCCAAGAAGATTGTTCTTCGAAGATTGTTCTTCGCTTGTTTAAACGTTCGAGGAAAAGCTGCAGTCGAACTAGGTGTCGCTTATGCTAAGGTGCTCCGCAAACAGCATACCAAGAACTTGTTTGTGCGTGCTAAGTCAGACGAGAACGACAGTAAATGTTCAGCTGTCCCGATTGTGAGTTTTTACCGCAAACTGCTTACCGCTGATGGGACAAGAGTTGCAGCGAGCACAAACTTCAGAGCGAATAGCAGGAAGGATTGCACCGGTGTAGAAAACATCGAGCAGCAGAAACTAGCAGCAGGACACTCATAGCCACAAGGCGGGTTAGCTCGGCCTAGCCTCGACCGTGATTGCTAAAGCCGAGCTAGTCGGGCTAACCCGACTTCTGATTATTTGACTTCAGATTAGTTAACGAGACGCAACAGCCGAGTGGTACTGTTTAATTTCCGCCTCCGCCACCTCCACCGCCT